>CAVJNH010000082.1:0-11387 GCA_963651005.1 Oscillibacter sp. MSJ-31 | reverse complement strand
AACTCTCTCTATTTGATAATGTATAACGTAACGCGATTTTATCGCATCAGTAGTATAGTGGAATAAATCATCAGCGTGCTCAGTTTTTTATGCTGAGGACGAAGGACGTTGTTGAGGAACAGTACCCCATGGTGTATGTAGTCTTTTGTCTTGTACATATAGCCATTGGAAACTTTTGCAGTTCTATCAATAAGAGGCTACAAAAGTTCCAAAGACTGCACGGTCATCTTCTTTTTACCATGAGTACCTGATGCCCAACGGAACCGTAATGGAGAGGGGATGCTCCGTCCAAATGGTGTGGCAAGCACTGCCATTCGGGACAAACCAATTCAACGAAGGTTCTAAGTATATCCCCCAATGAGGCGCAAGTTTATACTGTATTCCGACCCCAGTGCCGACACTCCATTGGAGAGGAGGCGTAATGTGCCAATCACTCTTCTTTGGAATGGTCAAACCCGTGACATATTGCTCGTTCAGTTTCCCGTACACAGGTATGTTCAAACCTCCACCTACGGAAGAGTAGACGACCCAACTCCTCATGTCAAGCCATTTGTAAGATACCCGTAAAGGTATTCCCAGATAATGCACCTTTTGAGTTTGCTTGATATAGTAAGCACCCTCGCCTAAAGTAAATACGGACTTTAACAGAGAATATTGCAACCCCGTTTCCAAATCCCATCTTTTACCGGGAGATTTCGTCACGGCAATTCCGAAGGTTATTGGCTTGTAATGATGCTCGTATTCCACTATTTTCCCATTATTGTTCTTGGCAATTTTCATAAGGGTCTTTTTTTTCTCCGACATATCGCCATGCTCCTTCTGCTGTAGATATTGATAATATTCTTCCCAAGTAGAGAAGGTTTCCGGATCTGAGGGTCGGGAACCACTGTCAATATCTCCTCCTGCACTACCCACAAACATCTGGTACACATTCTGAGCCAAGGCGGAGCCTAAAGAACCTGCGGCAAGCAATTGCCACTTGCCGTTTCTGCCATTGTTGTCATTATCCGCGATAGAATGGTCGATATTGGTGTTGTATGGGAATCTTATAGTGTCCGGCTGGATACTGTCATGGTTTTCTACAACCACCGACTTACAGGGTATAGAATCCACCGAGATATATGCGCTGTCATGAGACAAATGGCCCATCGGAACAATCGGTGTCCTGTATTGGTTTTGGTGCATTGCTGCGACAGGACTTACCGGAACGACATTCACCACATCATTTGGTTTTTGCTTGTAAACTGGCTGGATTCCATTTTTCTTGCTATTTGCCATATTGACCTTTTGCACGTCCTCTGCATCTTTGTTTCCAAACCAATATATGCCAAGAGGAATGCATACCAGAATCAACACGACCAGAACCATTCCCTGCCGATTGATCATCTTGCGCAGCATGGCTTTGGCCCTTGACAATTGGGAAGAAGAACTATGAGGTGCTATGCCAAGCATTTCGGCAATCTCCTGATGTGAATAGCCTTCTATTGCATGCAACTTAAGAACCTGCCTATATCCTTTGGGCAGATGGTCTATCTGTTCAAGAAGTTCCCTTTCCTCCAATAACGAATCAGATGACATGGCTCCTTCCATTTCCTCATCCATCATGTTTGAAAATGGAACCAATTGTCTTTTTTGTTTCTGTGCCAAGTATTTCAGGGAGATGTTTCTTGCAATGGCAGCAACCCATTCTCCAAACTTCGAGGTGTCTCTGAGTTGATTCAGAGAATAATAAGCACGGATAAATGTCATTTGAACAAGGTCATTCACCGTGTGCTCGTCCTCATCAGTTATATTGACACATACTCTTCTCATCATCGGAGTGTATGTTTCGTATAAGGTTTTCAGAGCCGCAGAGTCTCCTTTTTTTATCCGTCCTATTAATGCTTCTATATCCATGTTGAGGGTAAACGCATATACGCTTTTTTATTAAAATACTCCAGAACTGGAAATGACTGCATAAGTCACCGTTAACAAAGTCAAAAAAAAGCATTCATGCGACATAAGCCATCCCATATCGTCGCAATATTTGCGACAAAGATAATCAATTTTTGTCGCAATCGCGCAAATAAGTGACGATTAAAAAGCAGAGAATATCGCAGAATTTGGAATAGCATACCGGGATCCGCCCAAGCGGACGGTTCATTCGGAAAGTTTGGAAAGCCCGATGGCCAGCATCGTCTCCACCATGATGGCCAAGAGATACTTGTTGGGGCAGGCTTTGTGTGACTCCGGCACGATTTGAAGGAGCCATTGCGGCGAGGGCAACTGGTTGAGTTCGTCCCACGTCACCAGATTGAGGCTCTTGTGCCGGATTACGTCACATTCCGATCGGCATCCGTTCGCCTCGAACTCCTCACGGCTCATCGGCGTATAGCCCAGACACTCGTGGGAGGCCAGACAGCGGTAATGTTCCATCTTGAGCAACGTGCCGAAGAAAGGCAATGCCTCCAAGTCTTCCAGCGTTCTGCAACGCATCAGAGCCTCCATGTTGCGCCTGCCGTCCGCATCATGTACACGGTCCAGAATACCGATGGCCTTCAGCTTGGAATACACATGGAAAGCGTCCGAAAACTCCTGTGCCTCGATACGCTTCAGGTTCGCATACTCCACGGGATTGCCTTTCACGCTGGCATGGCGTTTCCACCAATGCGCAAAGGCTTCCTCGGCATCTGCCGGACGGATGTCCGGGAAATCCTTGCCCATGCTGTGGGCAAAGGTGTAAGAATAGATGGCGGCATCTTTCTCCAAATGGTTTTTCCAGACGTAGCGGTGGGTGAACGATTCCGACATCTTGCCTATCACGTGGACGACCGGCTGCGGATGCTCGTCGTCCACACACAGTTCGACCAGTTCCTGATAGCGGGGCTCGTTGATGGGATTGTAGCAACGGGTCACGATGGCAAACTTCTCCAACCGGCGTTGTCTCCATCTCAGGGCATACTCGCCCAGGTCGTAGGCAATGGCGATGTTGCGGTTGTCGCTTCCCGTGGCAATGACCACATAGTCCAGGTCATCCTTGATGCCGTCCAAAAGTTCCCAGAACCTTCCGTCGCCCGCACTGTGGTTGTGCCACTGGATGTCCACGCTGAGCGGCGACAGACCACGGTCATTACAGAGGCAAGGATAGCGCACATCGAAATACCCCTTCTTTACGGACGCTTTCGGATCCACTATATGGAAAACGGCCTGTTTGTCCTTGAACGTTTCCGGATAGACAAACTGTCCGTGCTCATAGAGGAACTTGAACGCTTCCTGTCCGGTCTCGCCAAAACCGATAATCATGCAGTGGAAAGCGGACTTCGCCTCCCCGGTGCGATGGTCAAAGTCCACATAATTGACCGGATGCGTCTCTTTCTTCGCCATCATGGTCTTGACGGCGAGCTGGGAGGCATCCACCAGCACCGTCTCCACCCCGTACCGCGAGTTATACTCGAAAGCGGTGCCGCCGTTCAGTTTTCCGCTGGTGGCCCGGCAGAAGATGTACGCCTTCTGCGCCATGTTCCCCTTGAAATATTCGTCGCTGCGCAACTTGATGTTCTTGGACAGATTCAGCAACGGGTCGTCATAGAGCAGGTAGAGTCCCACGAACTCCCCCGTCTTGTCGAGGATGCGGTCCAGACCCAACCGATGCAACACGTCGTTGCCGTTCTGCAGTTGGATGGGTATGCGGGTCTGGCGGATGATGCCCTGCATCCGGTCGATGTCGGCCATGATTTCCCGTCGGAAGCTGAACACGTTGAAGATGCTGGCGAAACCCAGTAACCCCTGACTGCTGGTGTCCTCCGGGGCATTGATGAAGATGATGGTGTCTGACGAATTGGTGCGGTGAATATCGTGTGCCAGTCCCAAAGACACCTCGTTGATGCCGAAGAACACATGGACACTGCCCTTCAGTTTCCTGGTTCTCTTGAGCCGGTGCCAACGCCAGGCGGAACGGAAGCGCACGCCCAGATAGTTGATGGCTACGGCGAAGGAGACGGCAGCCGCGGCGAAGTGGACTACGGAAAACACCGTCATGTAGACCATGCTGTGGTGGCACGGTTCCCCCACCTCTATCAGGTCGCTGTGGAAGGCGAACATCTCCATCGAGGAAAGGAGCGGACGGAAGAAGGAAGCATACCAGGACAACTGGGTGCCCACCGCCTCGTGGCCCGACCGGAATCCGATGAAATAGACCACGAATCCCGACAGGAACACGATCAACGCCACGCGCCGGATGAACACTTCAAAATCCCGGAACACCCGCTTGCGGTTGACATAGCACAGCAGGAATATCGCAGCGGTGATGAGTACACTCAGTAGGTTGGCAATCAGCATGATGTCTTTGTCTTGTCTCTATCCGACGAGGAATGAAAGGGTTGTTTGCAGACCGTCTAATCCCGAATCTCGAACAGGCTGTAGAAGCCGGTCATAGTGAAGACGTTACGGATGGAATCGTTGATTTTCTCGATGATGACCTTGCCTCCCTTGGCAGCACTGTCCTTTCGGAGGCCGATGAGCAGGCGCAGGCCGGAAGAACTGATATACTCCAGATGGGTGAAGTCGAGCACGATTTCCTTATCTGCACATTCGGTCAGTTCGAGGAACTTGGATGCCACCTCTGCAGCAGCAGCCGTGTCGAGGCGACCGCTAAGGAGGACTTTCACGCCTCCGTTTTCCTTGTTGATTTCAATATCCATGATACTGTATTTATTTATTGTTGTCTGTTGTGGTTTGGTCTACGTCCGCTTCTCCGAACACCTCCTTCACCAACCGGTCGAATTCCTGGAAGGCCGCGGTGCCGGACAGTTCCTTCAAGGCATCCCTCAATCCCCTGTATCGCCAGGCATGAGTGGCCTTGTCCTTGACGCGGAAAATCTGCCAAAGGGCATCCCCCTGCTGGCGGTAGTCACGTGCGATGGCCCTCATGTTGGAGAGTTTGTCGCCCAGAGTGACAATCTTCACCTCTGTGGACGCAGCACCCAGCTTCGCCAAGTCGCGCTGTTTCCGTTCCAGCCAAGTCAGTTTCCGACCGTCTGCCGCCTGCCGGATGTCCGTTTCCTGCGCCACCAGATGGGCGACGCGCGAGCCGAACTCCCGTTCCAGTTCTTCCGGGGTCACCGCCGTATCTTCCACGGTGTCGTGCAGGACGGCGGCGGCCAGCAGTTCCGGGTCATTGGTCAGCGTCGCCACAATCGTCATGGCCTCCAGCGGATGCAGGATGTAGGGATAACCCTTGCCTCTGCGCTCCGTACCTTGGTGGGCACAGGTGGCGAAGTGGATGGCCTTGTCGACCAGTGTGGTGTCTATCGGTGTGTTCATACGGTGTCCAAAGCGTGTTATTTGTTCATGAACGGCAACTTGCACGCCTGCCGGTACGCCATGTCGGCCAGCCGCTCGTTGTGGATGCTTTCTCCGTTCAGTTCGTTATAGATATGGATGAGGGCGGGCTTTCCGCCTCCCTCCTTCAGTGCCGAGACGATGAGCAAGTCCTGCAGGGCCACGGTCGAGGCGACGATGTCGATGTCGGTGTCGGAGAGCTGGCTCATGGCAAACTTATAGGCATCGTCCTCGTTCTCGCGGATGAAGTTCTCCACGTCCTGCAGGGTCTTCATGCCCCGTTCCTTGAGGAGCGGGTAGAACGGGACAAACGACATCTCCTGTATCTCGCCCTGATTGATGTCGGCGATGCGCTGCAGCAGTCGGGCGAAAGGCTTCTGGGCGATGTAGGTGTTGAACGTGTCGCCGTCCAGCTGCACCTCCGAAAGCTCTCCGGCCTGGATGAGCGTTTCCATCTTGCGCCGGTAGGCCGCCACGCTGATTCTGATTCTGGAAAACTCCTCGTCGGCGAGTTCCAGCATACCGGCCAGTCGGCCCAACATCCTCATGTACTCCGGCGGAGTCTCTATCTCGCTCTTGTAACCGATGTCGTGATCCATGGCCGCCCATGCGTGCTGTAGGGTGGAACGCATCTGTATCTCAAACCGCACCTCGTGGAGCCCGGGAAATTCCGGGTCGTCGCAGCGTGACTTGGGGATGCGGCAGATGTAGTGCAGCGAGTTGTAGCCGAAGCTGTCCATCTGGTGCATCTTGCGCTTGTCGATGGATTCGTTCCAGTCAATGTCGAACAGCTTCTCCATGTAGGAAGCCACGCGGTCCACATCATCGCTGAAAAGGGTGATGATGCGGGAGCCGACGATGTCGGTGATGTCGTCGAGCGTCCGGTACTTGTGCCCTTTCCGCCCGAGTTTGCCGATGAGGCTGTCGCGGGTCTTGATGCGGGTCTCCACCGCCGTCACCTTCACGTGGTTCTCCTGCAGGACGTTCCGGATCATCTGTGCCGCCACGTCCCGGGTCTTTTCGAAGAGCCGCTGTTTCCCGTCGAAATCATCCACAATCATCTGGCACTTGAAGTCGAGTGCTTCGTATCCTTCTGCCATCTTTCCTATGCGTTATGCGGTTTCAGGTTCTTGCTCAGCGTCAACACATTGTTGCCGTTCGTCCGTTCATATTCCACCTTGTCCATCAGGTGGGTCACCAGGAAGATGCCCAGTCCGCCGATGGGGCGTTCCGCCAGTCCGGCGTGGACATCCGGCTCTTCGGTCGCGGTCGGGTCGAACGGAATGCCGTTGTCGGTGACGACAAACTTCAGGCTGTTGTCGAAGGCGTATGCCTCCAGGATGATGGTGCCCATCTTCTCCTTCGGGTAAGCGTAGTTCATCACGTTCACCACGGCCTCCTCCAACGCCAGGTTCAAGCTGCTTGCCAGTCCCTTGTCTATTCCCGTCTCGCCGACGATGTCGTCCATGAAGTCGGCTATCTTCGGGGTTTCCCGGATGTCGTTGTGCAGGGAAATCTTCCGGTAGAACTTCGTGTCGCCCTCCCGCCGCCTGTATTTGATGGTGATCAGCGTGAGGTCGTCGCTCTGTTCGGCTCCGTCCACGTGCCGCTGTACGGCGCGGAGCATTCCCTCTATCTTCTCTTTGGCCGTCTGGCCTTCACTGTTTTTCAGTTCTTCCATCATCCGTTCTTCTCCAAACAGTTCCTTCCCGGCGTTCTCGGCCTCCGTCAGTCCGTCGGTGTACATGAAGATGCTGGTGTCCGATTCCATCATGGTCTCCTGCAGCTCGAACTTCACGTCGGGCAGGATGGCCACCGGCAGGTTGGGCTTCACGTCCAGCATCTTTACCTCATGAGTGTTCTCGTGGATGATGACCGGTGCGTTGTGGCCGGCATTGCAGTATCTGAACCGCCCCGTGGGCAAGTCCAGCACACCCACGAACAGGGTCACGAACATATTGGACTCGTTCATGTCGGACATGGAGTTGTTGAGCGAAGTGAGGATGCGGTCCGGACGGCTCTCCTGGGCGGCCACGATGCGCAGCAGGCTTCGCGTGACGGCCATGACCAGCGAGGCCGGAACGCCCTTTCCCGACACGTCGCCAACGCAGAAGAACAGTTTCTCGTCCCTCAGGAAGAAGTCGTAGAGGTCACCGCCCACGGCCTTTGCCGGAATCAGCGTGCCGTAGATGTCCACATCGTCGCGGTCGGGGTACGGCGGGAAAATCTTGGGAATCATCGACATCTGTATCTTGCTGGCGATGTTGAGTTCGCTCTCGATGCGTCCCTTCTCCTGCGTCGTTTCCTTCAGTTCGTCGATGTATCGGGCCAGTGCGTGCTGCATGTGGTTGAGCGAGTTGCCCAGTTCCCAAAGTTCGTTGTGGTCGCGCATTTCCGGCAGACGGGTGTGGAAGTTGCCGTCGGCAATACGGAGTGCCGCCCGGGAATACTGCCCGATGGGGCGCAGGAACTTGCGTACCACGAAGAAGCAGACGAAGAACAGGCCGACCAGACCTACAATGGAGAGGAAAAGCATCTGGAAGCGCACGGCCACCACGGCCTCCGTAATCTCGGCCTTGTCACATTCCAGGGTGACCGTCCAGTTGGCGCGCTTGATGGGCGCGTAATAGAGGTATTTGGCACTGCCCCGCTCCCCGAAAGCCCCGACACCGCGCACCCGGTTCTTGATGTCCACGAAAATGCTCTCGTTCACCTCGTACTTGCTCTTGTCGAGTATCTTGGAGGCGTTGCCCTGCAGGATCAGTTCTTTCCGCGGATGCACCAGAAAGTCGAAATCCTCGTCCATGATGGTGAGGTACGAATTGGGATAGGGTCTCACGCTCTGCACGCGGTCGGACAAATCGGCCAGTGCCAGATCGACGGCGAGCACGCCCAGAAACTTTCCCGTGCGGGAGCGCAGCGGCACGCAGTAGCTGCTCACCATGGTGCCGTGGGTCTCGACAAACGCCTTGGACCACCGGGCGGACATCTGTTTCTTGGTGTTCCTATACCAGTCTTTCTCCCGATAGTCATTCCGGTCGGCCAGATTGTCGAACGTCAGACGACCCTTCTTGTCCTGCATCACATACGGGGCGAACCCTTTCTTGTACTGCGTGTACAAGCCCGGTTCAAAGCCTACGGCCACGCCCTGGATATTAGGGTTGGTTTTCAGGAAACTCTCGCAGGCCGTGACGACGGCCTCGGCGGAAAGCTCAGCGTCCCTGTTCCATTGCCAGAACGAAGCGAAGTTGTTGCCGGCCCCCTCGACGACATCCATCTTGTCGGTGATGTACAGGATGGCTTTGTCCAGTTCCAGGTTGGCTTTTTTGTGGCCGTCTTCCAGAATCATCCGTCCGGCAAACCAGGACGCTCCGAAAAATGACAGCAGGAACACGCATGCTGTCATCATCAAAATCCAAAGACAAATCTTCGTTGCAAAGGAATGGCGGATGTTCATCCGCTCCAAGTTTACGTTCATCGGGCTTCTGTTTGTTGTCGTAGTGTCTTTTCTTTCCGTATTGCTGTTCCGCCTACCGATCTGCCAGTTGGAGCAGGTAGCGTCCGTAGTCGTTCTTGGCCATGGGCGCGGCCACCTCGCGGAGCTTTTCCCGGGTAATCCAGCCGCGCTTGTAGGCAATCTCCTCCAGACAGGCCACCTTCAGTCCCTGGCGTTTCTCGATGACCTCGATGAAGGTGGAGGCTTCGGAGAGCGAGTCGTGGGTTCCGGTGTCGAGCCAGGCAAAGCCGCGCTGGAGGGTCTGCACCTTGAGGGTCTGGCGGGCCAGATATTCCTGGTTGACCGTCGTGATTTCCAGTTCGCCGCGGCTGCTGGGCTTGATGTGCTTGGCGATTTCCACCACGCTGTTGGGGTAGAAGTAGAGTCCCACCACGGCATAATTGGATTTGGGCTGGGCGGGCTTCTCCTCGATGCTCAGGCAGTTGCCGTCGCTGTCGAACTCCGCCACGCCGTAGCGTTCCGGGTCGTTGACGTAGTAGCCGAACACGGTGGCAAGATTCTGACGCTCGGCGTGCTCCACGCTTTGGCGGAGCAGTCCGGAGAATCCGCTGCCGTAGAAGATGTTGTCGCCGAGGACAAGGCAGACGCTGTCGTTGCCGATGAACTGCTCACCGATGATGAACGCCTGTGCCAATCCGTCGGGCGAGGGCTGCTCGGCGTACTCGAAGCGCACGCCGAGGTCTTCGCCCGTTCCCAAGAGCCGCCGGAAGCCCGGCAGGTCGTGTGGTGTGGAGATGATGAGAATCTCGCGTATTCCGGCGAGCATCAGCACCGAGACAGGATAGTAGATCATCGGCTTGTCAAAGATGGGAATCAACTGTTTGGATATTCCCTTGGTGATGGGGTACAGGCGTGTGCCGCTCCCCCCGGCGAGTACTATTCCTTTCACTCTCCTTATCTCCTTCTCCTTATTATATTACTGTTGGATGGTCTGTTACTTGGCGTAGGCCACGGAGCGCGTCTCGCGGATGACCGTAATCTTCACCTGTCCGGGGTACGTCATCTCGTTCTGGATCTTCGTGGCAATCTCGCCGCTGAGAGCTTCCGTCTCGGCATCGTCCATCTTGTCTGCCCCCACGATGACGCGCAGTTCGCGTCCGGCCTGGATGGCGTAGGTCTTGGTGACGCCGGGATAAGACATGGCGATGGCCTCCAGGTCGTTGAGACGCTTGATGTAGGCTTCCACGATTTCGCGGCGTGCACCGGGACGTGCACCGCTGATTGCGTCACAGATCTGCACGATGGGAGCCAGCAGCGTCTGCATCTCCATCTCGTCGTGGTGCGCTCCGATGGCGTTGCAGATGTCGGGTTTCTCCTTATATTTCTCGGCAATCTTCGCGCCGTAGAGTGCGTGCGGCAGTTCGCTCTCCTCGTCGGGCACCTTGCCGATGTCGTGGAGCAGTCCGGCGCGCTTGGCCTTCTTGGGGTTCAGTCCCAGTTCTGAAGCCATCACGGCGCAGAGGTTGGCCGTCTCGCGGGCGTGCTGCAGGAGGTTCTGTCCGTAGGAAGAGCGGTATTTCATCTTTCCGATGATGCGGATGAGTTCGGGGTGCAGGCCGTGGATTCCGAGGTCGATGGCGGTGCGCTTTCCGGTCTCGATGATTTCGTTCTCCAGTTGTTTCTTCACCTTGGTCACCACCTCCTCGATGCGTGCGGGGTGGATGCGTCCGTCGCTGACGAGCTGGTGGAGGGCCAGGCGGCAGGTCTCGCGGCGGATGGGGTCAAAGGCCGAGATGACGATGGCCTCGGGCGTGTCGTCCACGACGATTTCCACGCCGCAGGCGGCCTCCAGAGCCCGGATGTTGCGTCCCTCGCGTCCGATGATGCGTCCCTTCACCTCGTCGTTGTCGATGTGGAACACCGACACGGCGTTCTCCACAGCCGTTTCCGTGGCCACGCGCTGGATGGTCTGTATGACGATTTTCTTGGCCTGTGCGTTGGCATTGAGCTTGGCCTCGTCCATGATTTCGTTGACGTAGCTGGCGGCATCGGTCCGGGCCTCGTCCTTCATGGCTTCCACCAGACGCGCCTTGGCCTCGTCGGCACTGAGCCCGGAGAGTTCCTCCAGTTTCGATCGTTCCTGCAACTGCATCTTCTCCAGTTCCTCGTTCTTGATGGCCAGGAGCTTCTTCTCGTTTTCGATGCGGTTCTGCTGGTTGTCGAGTTCGTTTTTCCGTCGTCCCAGTTCTTCCTGCCGCTGGTTGAGCGAGATTTCGCGCTGCTTGAGGCGGTTTTCGCTCTGCTGGATGTGCTGGTTGCGCTGCTGCACTTCCTTCTCCAGTTCGCCTTTCTTGTTGAGGAATTTCTCCTTCACCTCCAGCAGCTTTTTCTCTTTGATCACTTCGGCCTCCTTCTCGGCAGCCGCTACCATTTCCTTATATTTCCCGTTGATGATGTGGCGGAAAATCATGAAGCCACACAGTCCGCCGATGAGGAGGGCTGCGACGATGGCAATGATGACGATAATGTCCATAGATAAATGTGTATGTAAATGTTGTTAATATTCCCGTTCTGTTGTCTGTCACTTGTTGTCTGTGAGTGCCTGTTCCAC
>CAVJNH010000081.1:0-11402 GCA_963651005.1 Oscillibacter sp. MSJ-31 | reverse complement strand
ATTGCGATTTTCATTTTCAAAATGACCAAAATGACCAAAATGACCAAATGACCGGTTTCCGCCGATCCCCACCCCAAAAAACAGCAAAGAAACTCGTGACAAAGTGTTGGTGTTTTCAGAAGATATTCGTACCTTTGCAACCGAAACCAGACAGAAAATAAAAACGAGGAGACACGACCTATGTGCGGAATAGTAGGATATATCGGCAACAAGCAGGCTTACCCCATACTCATCAAGGGGTTGCGCCGCCTGGAGTACCGCGGCTATGACTCGGCCGGGGTGGCCCTGATCAACGACAACGGCAACCTGAACGTCTGCAAGACGAAGGGCAAGGTGGACAATCTTGTGGAGTACTGCAAGGACAAGGACGTGACGGGAACCGTAGGCATCGCCCATACGCGCTGGGCCACGCACGGAGAGCCGTCGGCCGTCAATGCGCACCCCCACTATTCCGAGTCGAAGAACCTCGCCATCATACACAACGGCATCATCGAGAACTATGCCGACCTGAAGCGGAAACTGCAGGCCAAGGGCGTGGAGTTCCGTTCCGACACCGACACGGAGGTGCTGGTGCAGCTGGTGGAATACATCATGGTGCACAAGGGCGTAGACCTGCTCACCGCCGTGCAGGTGGCCCTCTTCCAGGTCATCGGGGCCTACGCCATCGCCATCATCGACAAGCGCGACCCCGACCAGATCATCGCCGCCCGCAAGCAAAGCCCCCTCGTGGTGGGCATCGGCAAGGACGAGTTCTTCCTGGGCTCCGACGCCACGCCGCTGGTGGAATACACGGACCGCGTGGTCTATCTGGAGGACGGCAACATCGCCGTCATCCGCCGGGGCGAGGAGCTGAAGATTGTCAGCATCCTCGGCGAGGAGCAGGAACTCAAGGTCAAGAAGGTGGACATCAACCTCGGACAACTGGAGAAGGGCGGCTTCCCGCACTTCATGCTCAAGGAAATCTTCGAGCAGCCCGACTGCCTGGACAACTGTATGCGCGGGCGCGTCAACGTGGACACCGACAACGTCGTGCTCTCCGCCGTCATCGACTACAAGCAGCAGCTCCTCTCGGCCCACCGCTTCATCATCGTGGCCTGCGGCACTTCCTGGCACGCCGGACTCATCGGCAAACAGCTCATCGAGCAGCTCTGCCGCATCCCCGTGGAAGTGGAGTACGCCTCCGAGTTCCGCTACCGCCACCCCGTCATCTCCTCCAGCGACGTGGTCATCGCCATCTCGCAGAGCGGCGAGACCGCCGACACGCTGGCCGCCATCCAACTGGCCAAGGAGCACGGAGCCTTCATCTACGGCATCTGCAACGCCGTAGGCTCCAGCATCCCCCGCGCCACCGACACCGGTTCGTACATCCACGTGGGCCCGGAAATCGGCGTCGCGTCGACCAAAGCCTTCACCGGACAGGTCACCGTGCTGGCCATGCTGGCCCTCGCCCTGGCCAAGGAGAAGGGCACCGTCAGCCGGGAGGACTACATGGGCGTGGTGAGGGAGCTGCACGACATTCCCGGCAAGATCAAGACCGTGCTCCAGCTCAACGACCGCATCGCCGACCTCAGCCGCACGTTCACCTACGCGCGCAACTTCCTCTACCTCGGGCGCGGCTACAACTACCCCGTCGCCCTGGAAGGGGCACTGAAGCTCAAGGAAATCTCCTACATACACGCCGAGGGCTACCCCGCCGCCGAGATGAAGCACGGGCCCATCGCGCTGATCGACTCCGATATGCCCGTCGTGGTCATTGCCACCCACAACGCCATGTACGAGAAGGTGCTCTCCAACATCCAGGAGGTGAAGGCGCGCAAGGGGAAGGTCATCGCCATCGTCAGCCATGGCGACCGCACCATCAGCAGCATCGCCGACGAGGTCATCGAGCTGCCCGACACGATGGAGTGTCTGGAACCGCTGCTGGCCACCATCCCCCTGCAACTGCTGGCCTACCACGTGGCCGTATGCAAGGGACTCAACGTCGACCAGCCAAGAAACCTCGCAAAGTCGGTGACCGTTGAATGATTTCAACCGTTGCCGATTTTTTTTGCCGCACGGCGGACAAGAGAGACCGAACAGAAGCGCGACAGGCGCACAACAACAATATACGGACAAAAAAGAACAGAAGGGAACAAACAAGGTGGAAGAACTCAAACATGAATGTGGCGTGGCCATGATTAGGCTGCTCAAGCCGCTGGAATACTACGAGAAAAAGTACGGCACGTGGGCCTACGGCTTCAACAAGCTCTATCTGATGATGGAGAAACAGCACAACCGCGGGCAGGAGGGGGCAGGCTTTGCCACCGTGAAGCTCGACACCGAGCCGGGCCACGAGTACATGTTCCGCGAGAAGGCCGAAGGGAAAGACGCCATCACGGAAATCTTCTCCCGCGTGAAGCGCGAGATGCAGGGCGAACTCTACATGGGACACCTCCGCTACTCCACCACGGGGAAGAGCGGACTGGCCTACGTCCACCCCTTCCTGCGCCGCAACAACTGGAAGGCGAAGAACCTCTGCATCTGCGGCAACTTCAACATGACCAACATCGACCGCGTGTTCCGGAAAATCACGGCGCAGGGACAGTGTCCGCGCATCTATTCCGACTCCTACATCATGCTGGAATGGATGGGTCACCGCCTCGACCGCGAAGTGGAGCGCAACTATGCCGAGGCACGCCGGCAGGGGCTGGAGGGCTGCGACATCACCCGCTACATCGACAGCCACGTGGACATGGCCAACGTGCTGCAGACCACCATGCCCGACTTCGACGGCGGATACGTGGTCTGCGGACTGACGGGCAGCGGCGAGATGTTCGCCATGAGAGACCCCTGGGGCATCCGTCCCGCCTTCTACTACCGCGACGAGGAAATCGTGGCCCTGGCCAGCGAACGCCCCGTGCTGCAGACCACCTTCGACGTGTCCTCGGCAGCCGTCAGCGAGCTGCAGCCCGGACAGTCGCTCCAGGTCTCCCGCGACGGACAGGTCTCCCTCCGGCAGATCATCCCGCAGCGCGGCGACAGTGCCTGCTCCTTCGAGCGCATCTATTTCAGCCGCGGCAACGACGAGGACATCTACAGGGAACGCCGCCAACTGGGAGAACAGCTGACCGACAGCATCCTCAAGGCCGTGGACTTCGACGTGGACCACACCGTGTTCTCCTTCATCCCCAACACCGCCGAGGTGGCCTACTACGGCATGCTCGGCGGCTTCAAACGCTACATCAACCAGCGCAAGATCGAGCGCATCGCCGCACTCGGCCACCTGCCCACGCGGCAGGAGCTGGAGGAAATCCTCAACGACTACGTGCGGTCGGAGAAGGCCGCATGGAAGGACATCAAGCTGCGCACCTTCATCACCGAAGGCAACTCGCGCAACGACCTCGCCTCCCATGTCTACGACGTGACCTACGGCGTGCTGGAACCCGGGCGCGACAACCTCGTGGTCATCGACGACTCCATCGTGCGCGGCACGACGCTGAAGGAGAGCATCATCAAGATTCTCGACCGCCTGCACCCCCGGAAAATCGTCATCGTCAGCAGCGCACCCCAGATACGCTACCCCGACTACTACGGCATCGACATGGCCCGGCTGGAGGAGTTCTGCGCCTTCCGCGCCTGCATCCGGCTGCTCCGGGACCGCGGCATGGAGGAGGTCATCCGCGCCACCTACCGCAAGTGCCTGGACGAGCTGCAGAAGCCCGACGGGGAAATGCAGTGCGCCGTAAAGGACCTCTACCGCCCGTTCACGGTGGAGGAACTCAACGCCAAGCTGGTGGAGATGCTCTGTCCGCCCGACGTGAAGACCCCCGTCGAACTCGTGTTCCAAAGCATCGAGGGACTCCACCGCGCCTGCCCGAACCACCGCGGCGACTGGTACTTCACCGGCAACTACCCCACACCGGGAGGCACGAGGCTCTGCCTCAAGGCCTTCGTGGACTATATAGAAAACGTGTACAATCAGGAAACAAATCAAGAATAATGAAAGACGTAACACTCGTTCTGGAAGACGGAACGCAATTCAAGGGAAAATCTTTCGGCTACGACGCTCCAGTGGCCGGAGAGGTGGTGTTCAACACGGCAATGACGGGCTACCCCGAGTCGCTGACCGACCCCTCGTATGCCGGACAGCTCATGACACTGACCTATCCGCTGATAGGCAACTACGGCGTGCCCCCGTGCTCCACCGAGAGCAACGGACTGCCCACCTTCATGGAGAGCGGACGCATCCACGCCTCGGCCATCATCGTCAGCGACTACAGCGAACGGTACTGCCACTGGAACGCCTGCGAGAGCCTGGCCGACTGGCTGAAGCGCGAGAAAGTGCCCGGCGTGACCGGCATCGACACCCGACAGCTGACCAAGGTGCTGCGCGAACACGGTGTGATGATGGGCAAAATCCTGTTCGACGACGAGCCGGACAACATCCCCGAAGCCGCCTACGAGGGCGTGAACTTCGTGGACCTCGTTTCCTGCAAGGACATCATCCGCTACAATGAAGGAGCCGGACGGAAAGTGGTGCTCGTGGACTGCGGAGTCAAGGCCAACATCATCCGCTGCCTCGTCAACCGCGGCGTGGAGGTCATCCGCGTGCCGTGGAACTACGACTACACCGGAATGGACTTCGACGGACTCTTTCTGGCCAACGGACCCGGAGACCCCGACGTGTGCGGCGAGGCCGTCGACATCATCCGGCGGCAGATGGCGGCCAGCCGGAAGCCCATCTGCGGCATCTGCATGGGAAACCAACTGCTGGCCAAGGCCGGGGGAGCCTCCGTCTACAAGCTGAAATACGGACACCGCAGCCACAACCAGCCCGTGCGCGAGGTGGGCACCAACCGCTGCTACGTCACCAGCCAGAACCACGGCTACGCCGTCGATGCCTCCACGCTGGGCAAGGAGTGGCGCGAACTCTTCGTCAACATGAACGACGGCTCGAACGAGGGCATCCGCCACCAGACCAACCCTTGGTTCAGCAGCCAGTTCCACCCCGAAGCCTGCTCCGGACCGGTGGACACCGAGTTCATGTTCGACCGCTTCGTCGAAACCCTGTAAATCCACCAGAACACCATTAGCAATCATAACAACGACAATGAAATACGACAATATAAAGAAAGTGCTGCTCCTGGGAAGCGGGGCACTGAAAATCGGAGAAGCCGGGGAATTTGACTATTCCGGCTCGCAGGCACTCAAGGCCCTGCGCGAAGAGGGAGTGAAAACCGTGCTCATCAACCCGAACATCGCCACCGTGCAGACCTCGGAGGGCGTGGCAGACGAAATCTATTTCCTGCCCGTGCAGCCCTACTTCGTGGAGCGCGTCATCGAAAAGGAACGCCCCGACGGCATCCTGCTCTCCTTCGGCGGACAGACCGCACTGAACTGCGGCGTGGAGCTGTACCAGAGCGGCGTGCTCGACAAATACGGCGTGCGCGTGCTGGGCACACCCGTGCAGGCCATCATCGACACGGAAGACCGCGAACGCTTCGTGGAGAAACTGGACGAAATCCACGTGAAGACTATCAAGAGCGAAGCCTGCGAGAACATTGAGCAGGCCCGCAAGGCCGCCGCAGAACTGGGCTACCCCGTCATCATCCGCGCAGCCTACGCCCTCGGCGGACTGGGTTCCGGATTTGCCGACAACGAGGAGGAACTGAACAAGTTGGCCGAGAAAGCCTTCTCCTTCTCGCCGCAGGTGCTGGTGGAGAAATCGCTCAAGGGATGGAAGGAAATAGAATACGAGGTGGTGCGCGACCGCTACGACAACTGCATCACGGTCTGCAACATGGAGAATTTCGACCCGCTGGGAATACACACCGGCGAGTCCATCGTAATCGCTCCCTCGCAGACACTGACCAACTCGGAGTACCACAAGCTCCGCGCACTCGCCATAAAAATCATACGCCACATCGGCATCGTCGGCGAATGTAACGTGCAGTACGCCTTCGACCCGCAGTCGGAAGACTACCGCGTCATCGAGGTCAACGCCCGCTTGAGCCGCTCCTCGGCACTGGCTTCCAAGGCCACGGGCTATCCGTTGGCCTTCGTCGCCGCCAAGCTCGGCATGGGCTACGGACTCTTCGAGCTGAACAACTCCGTGACGAAGACCACCAGTGCCTTCTTCGAACCCGCACTTGACTACGTGGTCTGCAAGATTCCGCGCTGGGACCTCTCCAAGTTCCGCGGCGTGGACAAGGAGCTGGGCTCGTCCATGAAATCGGTGGGCGAGGTGATGGCCATCGGACGCACCTTCGAGGAAGCCCTGCAGAAGGGACTGCGCATGATAGGGCAGGGGATGCACGGCTTCGTGGAGAACAAGGAGCTGGAGATTGCCGATGTCGACGCGGCGCTCCGCGAACCCACAGACAAGCGCATCTTCGTCATTTCCAAGGCGATGCACCTGCCGCAGTACGACATCGAGCGCATCCACGAACTGACGAAAATCGACAAGTGGTTCCTCTACAAGCTCAAACACATCATCGACATCGACGAGGCACTGAAGCAGTTGCGCGGAAAGGACGGAAAGGCGAGCAGCCGCCTCGACCCGGCTCTGCTGCGCGAGGCGAAGGTCTACGGATTCACCGACTTCCAGGTGGCGCGCGCCATCGGACTGGAGGAGACTGCCGCCAATATGCACGAGGCCGTGCTCGCCGTGCGCAGCCTGCGGAAGTCCATGGGCATCGTCCCCGTGGTCAAGCAGATTGACACGCTGGCCGCCGAATATCCTGCACAGACCAACTACCTCTACGTGACTTACAGCGGTGTCAGCAGCGACATCCAGTACGAAAACGACGGGAAGAGCATCATCGTGCTCGGCTCCGGAGCCTACCGCATCGGTTCGAGCGTGGAGTTCGACTGGTGCGGCGTGCAGGCGCTGAACACCATCAGAAGGCAGGGCTGGCGCAGCGTCATGATCAACTACAACCCGGAAACGGTGTCCACGGACTACGATATGTGCGACCGGCTCTACTTCGACGAGCTGACCTTTGAGCGCGTCATGGACATCATCGACCTGGAGCAGCCCCACGGGGTCATCGTGTCCACGGGCGGACAGATTCCCAACAACCTCGCCATGCCGCTGGCCGAACAGCACGTGCCGATTCTGGGCACGTCGGCCATTGACATCGACGGGGCGGAAGACCGCGCCAAGTTCTCGCAGATGCTCAACGAAATCGGGGTGAACCAGCCCGAATGGAGCGCACTGACCTCGATGGAGGACATCGGACGCTTCGTCGAGCGGGTGGGATTCCCCGTACTGGTGCGCCCGTCGTATGTGCTGAGCGGAGCGGCCATGAACGTCTGCTCCAACCGCGAAGAGCTGGAACGCTTCCTGCAACTGGCGGCCAACGTCAGCGAAGACCATCCGGTCGTGGTGTCGAAGTTCATCGAACACGCCAAGGAAATCGAGATGGATGCCGTGGCCAAGGACGGCGAGATTTTCGCCTACGCCATTTCGGAACACATCGAGTTTGCCGGAGTGCACTCGGGCGACGCCACCATCCAGTTCCCGCCGCAGAAGCTCTACGTCGAGACCGTCCGCCGCATCAAGCGCATCAGCCGGCAGATTGCCAAGGCCCTGCACATCAACGGCCCGTTCAACATCCAGTTCATGGCACGCGACAACGACATCCTCGTCATTGAATGTAACCTGCGCGCTTCGCGCTCCTTCCCGTTCGTGTCGAAGGTGCTGAAAATCAACTTGATTGACCTTGCGACGAAAGTCATGCTGGGAATGCCGGTCGAGAAACCGCACAAGAACCTTTTCGACCTGGACTATGTGGGCATCAAGGCCAGCCAGTTCTCGTTCAACCGCCTGCAGAAGGCCGACCCTGTGCTCGGCGTGGACATGGCTTCCACGGGCGAGGTCGGATGCCTGGGCGACAACACGTCGACGGCGTTGCTGAAATCCATGCTGAGCGTCGGACACCGCATCCCGAAGAAAACGGTGCTGCTGTCCACAGGAACGCCCAAGCAGAAGGCGGAGATGCTGGATGCGGCACGGATGCTCGTGGAACACGGCTACGAACTCTACGCCACTGGAGGCACGTCGCGCTACCTGACGGAGAACGGCATCAAGAACACGGAGGTGTACTGGCCCAGCGAGACCGGAAAGCAGCCGCAGGCACTCACGCTGCTCCATGAACACAAGGTGGACATGGTGGTCAACATTCCGAAAAACCTGACCGAAGGCGAGCTGAGCAACGGCTACCTCATCCGGCGCGCAGCCATCGACCTCAACGTGCCGCTCATCACCAACAGCCGTCTGGCATCGGCTTTCATACAGGCGTTCTGCACGGTGAAACTGGACGACATCGGCATCAAGTCTTGGAGAGAATATTAATTTTTTCTTAATTTTTCTTGCATAATATAAAAAAACGCGTTATCTTTGCCAAATGGAAACATCAATAACCGTAAAAATAAACAAACATCAAAGCTGACTTATGGACCAAAAAAGAGTTTACACCTTTGGTAATGGTAAGGCTGAAGGTAATGCGAAAATGCGTGAACAGCTGGGCGGTAAGGGCGCAAACCTTGCCGAGATGAATCTGATCGGGGTTCCCGTGCCTCCTGGTTTCACGATTACTACTGACTGTTGCAATGAGTACTATCAGGTAGGGCAGGAAAAAATCATGAAGCTGCTCAACGACGACGTGATGGCCGCCGTGAAGCACATCGAGGAACTGATGAATTCCAAGTTCGGCGACAAGCAGAATCCGCTGCTCGTGTCGGTGCGCTCCGGCGCACGGGCTTCCATGCCGGGCATGATGGACACGATTCTGAACCTCGGACTCAACGACGAGGTGGCCGAGGGAATGGTAAAGAAGACCAACAACCCGCACTTCGTCTACGACTCGTACCGCCGCTTCGTGCAGATGTACGGCGACGTGGTGCTGGAGATGAAGCCCGTGAACAAGGAGGACATCGACCCCTTCGAGGAAATCATCGAGAAGGTGAAGGCCGAGCGCGGCGTGCTGTTGGACAAGGACCTTTCCGTGGACGAACTGAAGAAGCTCGTCCAGCTGTTCAAGGCCGCCATCAAGGAGCGCACGGGAAAGGACTTCCCCGACAACCCCATCGAACAGCTCTGGGGAGCCATCTGCGCCGTGTTCCGCTCGTGGATGAACGAACGCGCCATTCTCTACCGCAAGATGGAGGGCATCCCCGACGAATGGGGTACGGCCGTTTCCGTTATGGCCATGGTGTTCGGAAACATGGGGGACACCTCGGCTACGGGTGTCTGCTTCAGCCGCGACGCAGCCAACGGCGAGAACATCTTCAACGGCGAATACCTCGTCAACGCCCAGGGTGAGGACGTGGTGGCCGGCATCCGCACGCCGCAACAGATTACCAAGCTCGGGTCGCAGCGTTGGGCCGAGCGCGCCGGAGTCTCCGAGGCTGAGCGCGTGGCGAAATATCCTTCCATGGAGGAAGCCATGCCCGAAATCTATGAGCAGCTCAACGGCATCCAGGAGAAACTGGAAAACCACTACCGCGATATGCAGGACATGGAGTTCACCGTGCAGGAAGGGAAGCTCTGGTTCCTCCAGACCCGCAACGGAAAGCGCACGGGAGCGGCCATGGTGAAAATCGCCATCGACCTGCTGCATGAAGGGAAAATTGACGAGAAGACGGCCATCCTGCGCTGCGAGCCGCAGAAGCTGGACGAGCTGCTCCACCCCGTATTCGACAAGAAGGCGCTGACCACCGCCAAGGTCATTGCGCAGGGACTGCCCGCTTCGCCCGGTGCAGCCTGCGGACAGATTGTGTTCCACGCGGACGACGCACAGGAGTGGCACGCTGACGGACACAAGGTGGTGCTCGTGCGCATCGAAACCTCGCCCGAAGACTTGGCCGGAATGTCGGCAGCGGAAGGCATCTTGACCGCACGCGGCGGAATGACCTCGCACGCAGCCGTTGTGGCTCGTGGCATGGGAAAATGTTGCGTTTCGGGCGTAGGCTCGCTCAACGTGGACTATCACGCCAAGACCGTGGAAATTGACGGCATAGTATATAAGGAGGGCGACTACATTTCGCTCAACGGTACGACCGGACAGGTCTACGCTGGGAAAGTGCCCACCAAGGCTGCCGAACTCAGCGGCGACTTCAAGGAACTGATGGACCTCTGCGACAAGTACACCAAGTTGCAGGTGCGCACCAATGCCGACACGCCGCACGACGCTCAGGTGGCCCGGGAGTTTGGAGCCAAGGGTATCGGTCTCACCCGTACCGAACACATGTTCTTCGAGGACAAGAAGATTGTGGCCATGCGTGAAATGATTCTGGCCGACAGCGTGGCCGGACGCGAGAAGGCGCTCGCCAAGCTGCTGCCTTACCAGAAGGCTGACTTCAAGGGAATCCTGGAGGCCATGGACGGGCTGCCCGTCAACATCCGCCTGCTGGATCCGCCGCTCCACGAGTTCGTGCCTCACGACACTGCCGGACAGCAGGTGATGGCCGACGAAATGGGCGTGGACCTCGCCACCATCAAACGCCGCGTGGATTCGCTGGCAGAGAACAACCCGATGCTCGGACACCGTGGTTGCCGTTTGGGCATCACGTTCCCGGAAATCACAGCCATGCAGACCCGTGCCATCCTCAGTGCCGCCTGCGAGTTGAAGCAGGAAGGCAAGCATCCTATGCCGGAAATCATGGTTCCGCTGATTGGTACCATCAAGGAACTCAAGCAGCAGAAGGACGTGATTCAGTATGCGGCCAAGGAGGTGTTTGCTGAATACGGCATCGAAGTCGAGTTTGAAATCGGCACCATGATTGAGATTCCGCGTGCAGCCCTCACTGCCGGCATCATTGCTAGCGAGGCCCAGTACTTCTCCTTCGGCACCAACGACTTGACCCAGATGACCTTCGGCTACAGCCGTGACGACATCGCTTCGTTCCTTCCCGTTTATCTGGAGAAGAAGATTCTGAAGGTAGACCCCTTCCAGGTGCTCGACCAGGAGGGCGTTGGCCGCCTCATCAAGTTTGCCGTGAAGGAAGGCCGTGAGACGCGTCCCGACCTCCGTTGCGGCATTTGCGGTGAGCACGGCGGAGAACCCAGCTCTGTGAAGTTCTGCGCCAAGATTGGCATGAACTACGCTTCCTGCTCGCCGTTCCGGGTGCCCATTGCCCGTCTGGCCGCAGCGCAAGCCGCCGTCGAGGAATAGCCTACAGTCTGCTGATAATTAGTGAGATGCGAGGCAAGGACTTGGAAACAGGTTCTTGCCTCATATCTTTTTACTCACCTTCTGCACCCGGAAAATCCGCTGACCTATTTTGATGCGTTTGCCCTGAGGACTGCATGCAGAAGGTGTTGGGAATATAAGCACAAAAAAAAGAGGGCATAATGCCCCCTTTCGTAGTCGATAGGGGAATCGAACCCCTATGCCAAGATTGAGAATCTTGTATCCTAA
>CAVJNH010000080.1:0-11438 GCA_963651005.1 Oscillibacter sp. MSJ-31 | reverse complement strand
CACGTGCTCTGGCCAACTGAGCTAAAGAGGCTTCTCTAAGCATCCGTCTCCCGAAGGAGTTGCCAACCGTCGGAAAGCGGATGCAAAGGTAGGCATTATTTTTGAACCGACAAAACTTTTTCTGTTTTTTTTTAGCGATTACGCGATTTTTCTTTGATTTTCTGCAGTTGCACCTTCAGCGAGTCCACGCAAAGGTCTGTTGCCTCCTCAAAAGTATCGCTCACTTTCTCCACGAAAATCCGGTTGCCGGGCACGCGCACCGCCATGCTCACCTCCTTGTTCAGCGCGGTGGCGGGCTTCACCACCTTGCAGGTGACCTCGACGGCCTGGATGTCCTCGTAGGCTTTTTCCAACTTGGCGGTTTTCTTCTCGATGAATGCCTGCAGCTTGTCTGTGGCGTCAAAGTGGATGGATTGAATCTTGATTTCCATAGTTACCTCCATTTTTTAAGGGTTAGTACTGTTTCATTTATTCTCGTCAAGCCCTCGGATGGGCTCTCTCGTAGACGTTCTTGAGTTGTTCGAAGGTGGCGTGGGTGTAGATCTCGGTGGTGGAGATGCTCTCGTGCCCCAACAGTTTGCGCACGCTCTCCAGCTCCGCCCCGTTGTTGAGCATGGCCGTGGCGAAGGAGTGGCGCAGCACGTGCGGCGACCGTTTCTGTTGGGTGGTCACCTTTTGGAGATTGTTCTTGACGATGTTCGTCACCATCGTCCGGCTCACCCGCCGCCCCCTGTCGCTGACGAACAGGGCGGCGCAGTCCCCCGCGGACTGCCCCTCGCGCTCCTGGAGATAGTGGCGCAGGGCCTCGGCCAGTTCGTCGCCGAACGGCACGATCCGCTGCTTGTCGCGCTTTCCCGTCACCTTGAGCTGCCGGTTGACGAAATCCACGTCCGCCACGTCCAGCCCGATGAGTTCGGCGAGGCGGATTCCCGTAGAGTAGAGCGTCAATATAATAGTACGCGCGCGCGAGTCCCGGAAGGATCCGTCCCACATATTGTCGCCGTCCATCAGGCGGTCCATGTCCTTTTCGCGGATGAATTTGGGAAGGGGCTTCCGCCGCTTCGGGCCTTTCACGTGGTGCGACGGGTCCACTTCGACCACGCCGTGCGCCAACGCATACCGATAAAAAGAACGCACGGCACTCAAACAGTTGTTCACTGTTGATGCCATGTCGCCTTTATCCATCAAACTCTCCATCCAGTCGCGGATGATGTCGGAGTCTACCGTCTCCCACGAGAGTTGGCTGTCCCTAAGTCTAAAATACGACCCGAAGTCACGGAGACTCCTGTCGTAACTTTCCACCGTGAGTTCGGAACGGTTCCGCTCATAGCGCAGGTAGCTTAGGAATTTTTCTATCATAGACCCGTTGCATTACTTTTCGGCAACGAATTTACGCAGAAAATACCAAACCACCAAATTTTCCCGCCACTTTTTTTTAATCTTCAGCGGCGCGGAGCTTCTGCACGTAAATGGCGTGTTCCATCTTGAGGCGCTTCAGAACGGACGGCTTGTCGAACTGCTGACGGCGGCGGAGCTCTTTCACAACGCCAGTCTTTTCGAACTTTCTCTTAAATTTCTTGAGGGCCTTCTCGATGTTCTCGCCTTCCTTTACCGGTACAATAATCATGTTTTTTTTGCTTTTATTATTTTAGTTAAACTTTTCTTCGCCATTAAGCGGCTGCAAAATTACAGCATTTTCACGAATTACGCAAGTTTTTCCACTTTTTTATGGCCTCCCGTCCGAAAAAAGTGGATTGCACCCGTCTCCTTGTACTTCGAGCGGGTGGCATTGAGGTTATTTAACTGACCATGCCGAATGCTATAATAACCGCCGCTAACAGTAATGCCGCTATAACAGCAGTACCATATCGTATCACGGCAGGCGGCTCCTCTGCCATGATTTTCTTCACTTTGTCACTACGAATTTCTATTTTTTCTAAATCTTTAGCCATATCTTAACAATTTAAGTCCCTAATTCCAATTGGTTCTTTACAAGATTATAATAAACCCCACGCCTCGCTGTCAATGACTTGTGATTTCCTGTCTCGACAACCTTTCCCTTGTCCAAGACGATTATCTGGTCAGCATCCTTTACTGTACTTAGACGATGGGCAACCACCACGACCGTCCTGCCTTTGTAGAACGTACTCAGTCTTTCGACTATGGCGCGTTCGTTACTTGCATCCAAGGAGTTTGTCGCTTCATCAAGGAAGATGAACTTCGGATTCTTGTATACTGCCCGTGCAATAAGGATACGCTGTTTCTGTCCTTGGCTTAACCCCATTCCGTCCCTGCCTATATTCGTGTTGAACTTCAATGGGAGGGCCATTGCAAAGTCTTTGACATTGGAGATTCTTGCCGCCATTTCAAGCCTTTCTTCATCTATCTCACCGTCGTCTACCGCAATATTTCTTGCAATAGACTCAGAGAAGATGACACCATCTTGCATGACGACACCGCATTGTCGCCGCCACCATTTCAGGTTATATTCGGATATGTTGTGACCGGCAATCGTTATCTCGCCACTCGTGGCAGGATAGTACCCCAACATGAGTTTTATCAGGGTGGTTTTTCCGCTTCCAGACGCACCGACTATGGCCGTGATTTGTCCTTCGGGAATATGGATACTCACTCCGTCAATGGTCTTCGACAAGGCATGAGGGTCGTACTTGAAGTCGATATTGCCCAAATCAATATCATGCCTCTCGCCATCAAGACTTGTCCTGCTGCGGTTGAAATCCTCCTCATTGTCTTTCTTGTGAATTTCGTTGATACGCTCAAGGCTTATCTTTACGTCCTGTATGGAATATATGAAGTGCATCAGTTGCTCTATGGGGCTATTCAACTGACCGATGATATACTGGACGGCCAGCATCATACCAAGTGTAAGACTGCCATTGATGACTGCCGTAGCCGAAACGACGGTTATGACGATATTCTTCAGTTCATTGATGAAGATGCTGCCAGCCTCCTGTGTCTGCTGTAGTTTCAGACTCTTCATCTGGATGTGGAACAGGTCTGCCTGCACATCTTCCCATTCCCAGCGTCGGCGCTGTTCACAGTCTTGCAGTTTTATTTCCTGCATCGAGGTCAGAAACTGGTAGGTTTTGTTATTATTAGCTGCCTGTTGCTCAAACAGTTCATAGTCTATAACCTTACGACGGCGCAAAAACAATGCCATCCATCCGCCATACAGTAAGCTCCCGACAAGGAAGATTGAGAAGATGAGCCGATTATAGACCAGCAGCACACCACTGAACACGGCAAAGCTAATCAGTGAGAATGCCACATTCAAGGTCTGCTGCGTCAGGAAGGTATTGACCCGTGAGTGGTCGCCGATACGTTGCATCAGGTCCCCCATCAGCTTTGTGTCAAAGAATGGCATAGGAAGCTGTAGCAGTTTGATAAAGAAATCGCTTACCAGCGAAATGTTGATACGCATGGAGATGTGCAGCAAGAGCCATCTGCGGATGAAGTCAACCGATGTCCTGCTGAGCGTGATGACAAGCTGTCCTATCAAGACAAGCCAGATAAAGCCAATATCCTTGTCCTTGATACCGATATCGACAATATTCTGGGTAAGGAAAGGCAGTGCGAGCTGCAAAAGACAGCCCACAAGCAGGCCAAGTATGATCTGGAAGAAGTACTTTCGGTATTGTCTGATGTGGCCGAATAAGAACTTGAATGGCTTCTCTGTGCGTGACTCACGCCCATCCGGAGTCCCGTGAAAAGCCTGAGTAGGTTCAAGAAACATGGCGATACCTTTTTCATCTTCTCCTTGCCCCATTTCTATCCAATGCGGTTTGAACTCATCTATGGTGTAAGCTACCAGTCCTTTCCCTGGGTCTGCTATGTAAAACTTCCGCCCATTCTTCACCTTATACAGAACGACAAAATGGTTCTGGTTCCAGTGCAGAATACATGGTAAAGTGGCAACGGACAATTCCTCTATGGTTAAACGGCCACTGATAGTATAAAATCCAAGTTTGGCGGCAGCATCCCTTATGCCAAGGAGAGATACGCCCTCTTTAGATGAGCAACAAATATCCGACAGGAACTTTTGACAAAATCTCTTACCGTGATATTTGCATATCATCTGAAGACAGGTGACACCGCACATCATTGCATCTGATTGTCTGAAGAAAGGAAACCTGTTCATTGCAAACGCTTTTTTTCATCATTACCTGCACCTGCTCCCTTGTATTTGCTTCGGGTGGTGTTGAACTTGTAGCGGAGGGTGACTACGAAACGGCGACGGTCGTAGTAATTGCCCTGATAGAACTGCACTTGGTGGTTGTGGCATAGATTACCGTCGCGATTGCGGTCTAACAAGTCCTCGCCTGCGAGCTTCAGACTGAGACGACCGTCAAGGAATGCCTTGACAAGGCTTACATTGAGCACTGCCTGGCGGTAGGTTTGTGATACGTTTTGATAGTCGCCCTTACCCTGATAGCTGAAACTCAATTCACCGGTTAGCGAAGAACTGAAAGTAAACATATTGTTGGATTGAAGGATGACAATGGGCTTGTTCAAATGTATATCGCCTTGCACGGCTTCCAGCGTAAGCCATTGCTTCCTGATTCCAAATGAGACTTGCGGATGCCAGATGCCGAATGTGGGTGCAATGGAAACGAAAGGAGTGAATGATTTCAAGCTGGGAATGTTCTTGTAGGTGACCATTGTTACTGTGGATTGATCCATCTGTTCCATCCAGTGGATAATGGCATCGCGCTCGTCGCTGTAGTTTAGAGAGAACTGGAGAAATTTCCATACACCTTGAAACGCAATGGTATGTACAGTGGAGTTTTCCAACAGCGGATTGCCACGCTGCAAGGTGTAGCGGTTGCCATAGAACACGTCATTGCTCAGCTGGCGATAGGTGGGACGTGTGGTTTTTGCTGAATAAGAGAGTTGCACCATCACCTTGCCTAACCGTGTACCAAGAGAGACTGAGGGGTATATGTTGCCATAGCTGCGACTTTGCCCTTCTGCAAGTTGTCCGCCCTCGTAGTAGTCAAATTTCACATGCTCATAACGTAGTCCTGTCCGGATTTGGCCTAAACGGGGAATCATCCGCGTGTATTCTGCATAAGGGCTGATACTTTGCTCTTTCAGTTGACTGTAAGTGGACAGGACATAGTCCTGTGGAGTTACATAGTCATCGTGTCGGTTGGTGCGGATGTATTCTGCGCCAAAGTCGAGCGAACCACCGAGTAGCGGATAGGTGAGAATTAGTTTTGAAGCAAGCATCCGGTTCTTTACCATATTCTCCGCAGTGATTGTGCGGTTGTCCTCTACTTGACACGTTTCTGCAATGGCACTATGCTCATTGTAGCCGCTATGCAGATAGTCAATGTTCCAGTCAACATCCAGTTCCCCGACTTTTCCCTTGTAATAAGCATTCAACTTATGGCCCGTATTGAACTTTTTTTGTTTCTGTGTCAGATTCTCCCATCTGTCGTAGAAGTTGCCATCGACTGTTACGTTGCTAATCAATGATGTTGTTTCGTCTTCATTGGTCGGTAGCGTGATTTCGTATTTTGCGCCAAATACGTGATTGTCAGTCGGCTCATAGTTAAAGCCCCCTTCCAAACTATAATCGCGGCTCCTGATGTCGGATTGCAGATTATTTCGCTGTTGCCAAAGCGTATCCATCTGTACGTCTTGCGTTATCTCCGATTGCTGCAAGTGCCTCCCTTTGCTTATCCAAAGCGAGCTGAAGAGGTCAAGTCCCCTGTGACGATAGTTCGCATCAATTGATGCGGCCTCCTGGGCTTTACGTCCCTGTCGCCAACGTCCCCATGTGTCTATACTGAATCCGTCACCTATCTTACGTATGGTGCGGATTTTCACTATAGCACCCACCATGGCGTCGTATTTTGCGCCAGGATTGCTAATGAGTTCTACGCTTTTGATGTCGGTGGATTTCAGTTGCTCCAACTCTTTCTTGTTGCGCATCAGTCGGCCATTGATGTAAATGACGGGTGCACCTTTACCAAACACTTCGTATGCACCGTCCTTGACAATGATGCCGGGTATGTGTTTCAACACATCGTCAGCAGTGCCGAGTTGGCTGAGAACAGTACCCTCTATGCTGGTCTGCATCCCCTCGGCGGTCAGTCGGTAGGCAGGACGATGCCCCTTCACCGTCACCTCTCCCAGTATCTGCGCATCGGGTTGCATTTGTATATTGACAACGTTACCCGGCCTTGCGTTGATATACAGTGTTCTATATCCTACGCTCGACACTTTCAGTAAACCGTCGCTGCAGTCGGCACTGATGGTGAAGGTTCCGTCGTCCTTCGTCACGGTGCCCGCCACAAATGTAGAGTCGCTGCGGTTAAGCAGCATCACATTGACAAACGCGATGGGACTATTCTTCGCATCTATTACGATGCCGCGTATTGTGCTGGCAAACATACAAATAGGCATCAAAAGAATAAATATAGCTATAATTTTACGCATTAGAAATACTTGTTTGTGACCACTGATGAAAACCTTCAACCATTGCAATACGCCGCATGGTCATAAAACCCCAAACCATTGTATATAGGCTTCAAACGACAGTTCTTGATGCCGCAAACATGTCTTTTTAGACAGGTGCTGCATCCCATGATTTGCGACAAAGTCGTATTACCCCTAAAAGGCATCCATTTTTCCGATTGCCATATATCCAATAGTGATTCGGTGGAGAGGTTTCCTATCACATAGTTTTTGTTTCCTTGACCATAGATACATGGATATACGTCCAAAAATTCATCTACACACAGCAAAGTGTTACCTGCCGCACAGACTAATGGACTATCGCCCGTAAATTGTTCATGTCCGCTTGCCTTTATGGGTAGTGAGTCATCTGATAACAAGATTTTGTTTTTTCCGTATTTTGAAGCCAGATTATTCACCCTTTCTTGGAGTAGTGTATATTCCTCGTCGGGAATAAACATTTCGGTATTATAATTGGCTCTCCCTATGGGCCTGAGGCGATTAATAAAAATACAGCGTACCCCTATTTCGTTGAATCCAATCCATGCCAATTGTTCTAATTCGGATTCATTGACTCGGTTTGCTGTAAATGTAAGAGTCAAGTCTATGCCCAATCTACCAATATATCGGAGTTTGTTATACAAAATTTTGAATGAGCCTTTTCCTCTCAGAAAATCGTGTGCGGTACTTGTTATTCCGTCCAATGATATCCCCAGCTTTATATGTGATGATTTTATTAATTCTATAGCCTTATTCGTCAGCAACATTCCGTTTGTAAGAATAATGGTTTCAAAACGGAATCTTGCAATGAGTTCTAATACAGATTGCATTTGAGGATGACAAAAAGGTTCCCCACCGGTAATCTTAAAGGTCTTGACATTGAGAATATCCATTTGATGAAATACATGAGCCAACGTATTCAAATCTAAGTGTTCTATACTTCTCTGTGGTGACGCATTTTCGAAACAATGTCTACACTTAAGGTTGCACTTCTTTGTAATAAGGAAATCGACTCTTTCTGGGGTGTATTCTGTAAATGTCGTTATTTGGGATAGCGAATGATAAATATTGGATGCTTGTTGTACCTTTTCTTCCTTAAATTCCGACAATGGGACTAACAAGTTATGCATGTCTTGTCTTGACAGAAAAGCCCTAATGTCATCTATAGATATGTCATTTGCTTCGAAATTGGACAAAAGTGTATTTAAATCTATAATATTATCCTTGAAAATGTTGAGGAAAATAAACAGTTTGTCCGATATGGAATATAACATATTAGAGGACTTGTCATATAATATGTTACTACCATCTACGTTTTTGCGTAGAATAAAGTTTGTCGATAAAGATAATCCCATATTGTTTCACGATTTAGAGGGGCTGAGACCATTTTTTTACCATGGCCTCATCCCCCGTTCACAGATTGTAAAATTAATCTACATTTGATTGTAGCGGCCACTTTATTTTGATGCAGCAAACATATTCTGCACCATCACCAGAGCCGGAGGCCTCCTCCTGCGTTCTTATGGCTTCTGCCATACCACCCTTGAGCACAGACATATCCTTGTCTGACAGGATGATTCCCAAATTAAAAGCTGTTGTTTCCATTGTTTTGCATTGATTAGAGGTTTGATTCTATTTTTTTACCAGATCCTATTTTGATGCAGCAAACATACTTAGCTCCATCCCCAGATGCTGAACTTTGTTCTTCTGCACAGAGAACAGTGGCATTACCACCTTTCAAAATTTCCAAATCCTCCTGTGAGAGAATGTCGAATTTAAAATTAATATCCATTTTTTCTGCTTTTATAATAATCCTACTCGTATCGCTTTTCAGATTCCGCGCACTTTTATACAGTTTGGTCTGTCTCAATTATTCCGGAATTGTATTGAAGTTCATTCGTTATTCAGAAATTTCGAAAGTGCCTTTGAAGACACTCCCATTATACGTGACAGCTACGCTATATGTTCCACTGGAGCATAGTCCAAGCTCAATGGTATAATTATCATTAGTAGTACAATTCAAGACACCTTGAGAAACAACTTCGTCGCTTGCGTTGTATACGTAATAGGTTATTTCCACTTCTCCGAGAGCCGTTACCAACAACTGAAGATTTTCATCGTCAAAAAACATGCTCAATGGAATACTGTATTTGGCAGGAGCTTTTGTGGGCTTTGGATTGCTTCCCAATAATGGGCTTCCCAATAACGGTCCTTGCTGACAATGGAGAGATACTGGGTGCATAGAGGTCGTCGCTGACCACATCGTTCCACTTTGTAACGTGAAGGCAAATATGATTGCCCATAATTTGATGTTTTTTCTCATAAACGTGAATTTTAGAATTTGATTTTTCCGGATGCGAAGTTACGAACCTTTATCCATGCATGGAAATATTTATTGTTTCATTATGTTTCTCATATATGTTAAAGAGAATTTCCCATCCAATAATTTCTTTTTATATGACTGTTTGTCAGACGCTTGTAAGCTATACACAATTTTATCTTTTTAGTTCGTTGATAAATTGGAGAGAAACAGAGAGAAACAAACATTGTCTTAAATTTGGCGGTCTGATTTGTTTTTTCTACCTTTACACCCACAAAATCATTCTTTCAATATGAGTGTAAGAAGGTCTGTTATTCGTATACTAAGTGCATTGAGCCTGTGCTTGCCGTTCTCTTGTTCTGAAGAACATTCTTTGGAGGAATTGGAGAGGATCAAGATTGTGGGTGACGGAAACCCGCATAAAGCACTATCCATGCTCGATTCTTTGGAAATTGGAATCAGAGAGGAAAGTGACTATGTCAGAAATAAATATGATTTACTACGAATCAGACTCAACGACAAGGCTGACAACATGCCAAGTTCAGACCTGATGATTAAAAGGTTGGCTGGTTATTTTGAGGATAAGGGTTCTATACTTGAAAAGCAAGAAGTAACCTACTATGCAGGCAGTGTATACCGTGACTTACAGGACACTCCCCGCTCGTTGGAATATTTTCTAAAGTCCATAGCATATGCTATGAGCGGAAACGGTTGTGATTCCATAATGCTATGCAATACATACTCCAATCTGAACGATCTCTATTATAAAGTTCAAAACTATAAGGATGCTGTTAAAATGGCACAAAAGGAAATCGAAATCGCCAAAAGGATGAGGAAAGATGTAAGCCTGCCGTATTTGCATTTGGGGAATGCGTATCTTGCATTAAATGAACCTGTACCGGCCTGCAAGGCTTTTGATGCAGCACTCGCAGATATTGCAAGTGCAAAAGAATCCTCTCAGCGGCAACAACACATCATTTATTTACTATGCTATTACTCCATGCTAAGGGAAACGGAAAAAGCGAAGCAATGCTTCTCGCTAATCAATCAAGAACCCGCATCCGGGTTTCCGTGTATGGCATTTGCACAGTATTACGAACTTATCGGGAAAAACGATTCTGCAATTGTTTATTGGAGTCGTATTTTAGAAGGGGATGATATATACAACAAGTATGACGCATCCAAACTTTTATGTAGGATATATAGTAGCATGGGGGATGTGAATAATGCCAATCACTATGCGGGGATTTATATGCAGTTGAGTGACTCTTTGGATTTTGGAAAACGCCAAGAACTGGCAGCGACAGTAAACAACGAGTTTCAGTATCATCTTGACCAAAAGAAAGAGCAGGCTCTAAAGGACGAGAAAGAGCGGTACAAAAACACACTTGTCATCGTTGTCATGGCGGCAACACTGTTGGCGAGTGTCGCTTACATTTTTTATGTGAGGAGACGCAACAAGCATCTAAAAGAAGTGGTAACGCTTTCGGCTGAGCTGCAGCGAGTATCAAATGATGAAAGGCAACTCCGCAAGGATATTGAGCAGAAGGAGAAGGATTTGGAGATGTCCAGAAAGTCGTTGGAGAAATCATCTGATGAACTCACCAACGTGAAACGCGAACTGCAGCGAGTCAATGCCGAACTGTCGGATTATGATGAGGTGTTGAAGGCAAAAGAGCAACAGCTGTCGGAGAAGATGGATCAAAACAAGACCTTTATCAAACTCTTGCATCAATCGGAACTGGAGGGCAAAGCCGAGGATGTGATTTATGCCATCCGACAATCCTCTTCCGGCAAAACAAATATGAAGTCGGCAGACTGGAAACAACTGTATCAAGCTGTTGATAAACTTTACCCGTTATTCAAAGACAATCTTCTCAAGAAGTTAGGTCATTTTACTGAACAACAGATGCAAGTCTGCTACCTCATGCGCATCGGTCTGTCCAATTCTCAGATACAAAGCATGACGAACCTCTCCCGTGTCACTGTCTGGCGATGGGTGAAGAAACTCGATTGGATTCTCGTCCCAGATGAAGGGTAAGTTTGCACTCACTTGTAAGCCATCAGTGGCATCCCGTATTGCAGTGTGTTCCTCCGAGATTATTGGTGAAATCCTCAAGATTTTGCAGGACAACCTTCAGCGTTATGGGTGCGAACCTTCAGCGTTATGGGTGCTGACCTTCAGCGTTATGGGGCTGCGTTGAGGCGATCGACCGGACTTCCTGCTCCGTCAGGCCGGACAGTTCGGCTATCATCCGGAGGTCCAGACCGCGCTGCAACATTGCCTTGACCATGTCCATACGGCCTTTCTGTACCCCGGCCTCCAGACCTTCTGCACGACCTTCTGCACGCCCCTCCGCGCGCCCTTCTTCCAGCCCTTCCGCGCGTCCCTCCTGAAAGCTGTCGGACAGCAGGGTCTTCTCCACGCGCACATTGTCCCAGAACTTGTCGTAGGCCAGCAGCTTGCACAACAAATCTTGGTGTCGTCCGAATATCTTCTTGAACGGCAGGTCGGCTTTGGGGTCAAGGTATTTCATACGCGCTTGTTGTTTGATTCTACTGCAAAGGTAGTGCTTTTTTGCGAAATAACCAAGCATTTGTCACCAGTTTGACATAACTCTCTGTTATATAGATT
>CAVJNH010000079.1:0-11735 GCA_963651005.1 Oscillibacter sp. MSJ-31 | reverse complement strand
CCCGCCATATTCTCCTGTGCGGAGAACTCCAACGAACCTGCGGCGCAAGGCATTTTACCCACCATGACGAGGAACACGCCGCCCAAGTGCTTGAAGGATATGCTTGTATCGCTCACCTTTGCCCACAAGGCCGGGTTGAAGCTGTTGTCGCTTGCTCCACCGGGGAAATAGGTCTGCCCCACCTTATCATAGGTGTAAGTGTCAGGGAAGATGTAGGTCAGCTTGGTGCCGTTCATGGCGTGATTGTCGTTGTACGGATAGACCGCATAACAGGTGTTGTCGACGTCGCCCAAGACGTTTCCTTTGAAGGTTGCGGAGGCTGTACCTGCACCTTTGTCCAAGCGGAAAAGAGAGAATTGCGTGGTGTTCTTCGTACTGGTGACACCGATTTCATCATCGGTGTTCCAGTAGAAGCCCACCTTTTTCGACGTGTCATCATACGTGAATGCGGCACGGGTGCTTTCCGTTGATACCGTCACTCCAAGGGTCACTTCGTTGGTCTTGTTGTCCAACAAATCGAAGTCCTCACTGCAGGAGGTGGTCAGCGCAACTGCGGCCAGTCCTGCCAAAAAGTAGGTTTTCCTCATGTTTGTAAGTGTTTAAATTGTTAATTGTGTGAATTGATTTTCAGTTTTGGTGTTTCGCCTGTAATAGCCGTTGTATAGCCGTTGACTTTCGTTAGTTGCCCATGAAGGTCTCGTCTTCCATACCAGCACTAACGTTCTGGCTTCCTGCCAGCAGCGGCTGGGTTTCCAGCTTCACGACTTCCATTTCGGGCTGTTCATACATTTTGTTTTTCTGTTCCATAGTTTATCACTTTTTTGTTCGCCGTGACTCCCAAGCCGACGGATTTACAGATGAGAGGATTATGGGCAATGGCGGAGGAAAAGGCGCGGGAGTCTTGCCCGTAGTCCGCCCCACCCTTGGAGGTCTTCGCATCGCCCATCCTGTCAGGACGGACACCGAGGCAAGCGTCTTTCCACTGCGCATTGCGAAACCTTTCGGTCTCGGCTGCAAATTTAGCAAAAAAAGTTTAATGTGCCGCCCCCCCGTTAAATAATGTTAACGTTGCGGAAAAAGTGCTCTGCCCTAGGAAATTTTCACTTTTTGTCGGCCAGATACTTGGAAATATCTTTGAAAAAGATTATCTTTGTGCGAGATATTCTAAAAAGCAGCAGGTATGGAGTTTCAACATCTAATAGACAGAGGTGCCGAGTTGGATCGGATTAACGCAGCCCTTGGAAGGAAGGACACCCAGTTCATCGTCATTTATGGCAGGCGCAGAATCGGCAAGTCTACGCTTATCAAGCATATTGCCAATGCGCGGCAACAGGTGGTTTACTTTCTGAGTGACACTTCGGCCGAGTCGGTGCAGCGTTTCGCTTTTTCCAAAGCCGTTGCGGCTGTCATAGACGGTTTCGACAGGGTGGTTTATCCCGATTGGGAATCTTTGTTCAGGAGTTTGAACCGTCAACTCTCCGAGCGCATCCTGGTCTGCTTGGACGAGTTTCCTTATTTGGCGAAAAGTAGTGACGTATTCCCATCCACCCTTCAGAAGCTCCTGAACGAGAAGACCCTGAAGTTCGACCTGATTCTGTGCGGCTCTTCCCAGCAACTGATGCATGGGTATGTGCTCAACCGACAGTCTCCACTCTATGGACTGGCCAACGAAATCATCCGGATGCAGCCGATTCCTGCCCGGTATATGATTGAAGCGATGGAGTGTGATGCCGTACAGGCCGTAGAGGAATATGCCATTTGGGGAGGCGTACCCCGCTATTGGGAACTGCGCCGGGACTATCCTGACAGAGAAACGGCCATCCGGAAAGTGCTGCTCGACCCGCAAGGCCCCTTGACAGAAGAGCCGCAACGCTTGCTTCGTGACGATATGCGAGACACGGTGCAAGCCTCTACGCTGCTCACCATCATTGGCAACGGTGCCAACAAACTGTCGGAAATCGCCACCAGAGCCGGCAAGGACAGCAATGCCATCTCCGAGCCGTTGAGCAAGCTGAGAGACCTGGGCTATGTCCGTCGGGAAGTGCCTTTTGGAGAAAGCCCAAAGAAAAGCAAGAAGGGTCTTTATCACATCAACGATTCCCTCCTGCGCTTCCATTATCAGTTTATCGTGCCCTACCGTTCCATCCTGGAACTGGGCAAGGTGGAACCGGTGGTGCAGGTGGTCCAGGCGCAGCTACCTCAGTTCGTCGGCCAATGCTGGGAGTTGCTTTGTCGCGAATATGTCAGTGGCAACATCATAGACGGCATCGCCTACAACATGGCCTCCCGCTGGTGGGGCAAGATTTTTCCGCCAGAAGACAAGGAGGGGCAGATGGTGGAGTTGGATGTCGTGGCTGAATCCATAGACAAAAAGCATATCTTGATAGGGGAATGCAAGTGGACGCACGATGAGGATGCCGACAGGCTCGTGGATGTTTTGGCGCAGAAAGCAGAGCACTTACCCTTTATCAAGAAGGGACAGGAGGTTCACCTTGTGCTGTTTCTCAAGGAATCTCCCACCCACAGGAGTAGAGACCTACGGATATTCTTGCCAAGTGACATCCTTCAAGGCGAATCTTCCCGTTAGTTGCTTCTCGTTCAGCCGTTCAGCAGGATGCCGTTGTAGATTCTGCCACTGTCTGTGCCGAGCCGACGCGCCGAGAAAAACGCATCCGACTGCGCATAGGTGCAAATGCCGGAGAGGATGATGCGGTCGGGGAGGAGACCCTGCTGCAAGAGTTGCAGGCGGTTGCAGGCCGGCAGATTAATGTGCCATTTCCCTTCCCTCCGGCTGATTTCCTCCATGGGGAAGCCTGCCGCCGAGAACTGCTGCCAGACTTCATCGCCCACTTCAAAATGGTCGATGCTGATACCCGGCCCTATCGCTGCGACGAGTTCGGACGGACGGGTGTCATAGGTTTCACGCAGGGTCTTGACAGCCTGGGCCACGATGCGGTGCAGCGTGCCCCGCCATCCGGCATGAACGGCACAGACGGCATGATGGACTGCATCATAGAGCAGCACCGGGATGCAGTCGGCGGTCGACACCCCGACGCAGACACCGGGAAGGTCTGTCATCACCGCATCCACCCCGTCGAGGAGGCGGTCGCGTTCCGCGGACGGCAACTCCAGCACGCGGCGGTCTATCCGCCTCACCTCCGTGCCATGCACCTGATGCGGCACGATGAGCCGCGACGGACGGATGCCGAGCCGCCTGCAGAGTGCAGCACGGTTCGCCTCCACATGAGCCCCGTCGTCACCACAGAACCGGTTGATATTGAAAGTGGCGTAGCGGCCCTGACTGCATCCACCGTGTCGGGTGGTGCTGAAAGCCGTTACGCCACTTCCCATGTCGTAATCATGCCACTGGGGCAGACTATACTTCATCTTCGTATTCGAAATCCTCCAGGTCGTCCAGGTCGTCCACGTCGGCATCGTCCACATAGACGATGTCCTCGTCTTCCCCCTCGTCGGCCATTTCCTGAGCCAGTGCCGCCATCTCCTTGTCGCGGTGCACGACGTGGTCTTCGCCGATGGCCGTGGCCAGTTTGTTGCTCTCGTCGTTCAGCTCCGCCCAGAGCACGTCCTTCAGTTCGTCGAGTCCCCGATTGGCCACCGCCGAGATGAACACCACGGGGAGGTCGTCGGGCAGCGTCTCGCGCAACAGGTCTATCAGCTCGTCGTCGAGCAGGTCGCACTTGGTGACGGCCAGCACCCGGTGCTTGTCAAGCAGGCCGGGATTGAAGTTCCGCAGTTCGTTGAGCAGGATTTCGTACTCGCGTTTGATGTCGTCGGTGTCCCCCGGCACCATGAAGAGCAGGAGGGAGTTGCGCTCAATGTGGCGCAGGAAGCGCAGGCCGAGTCCCCGGCCCTCGCTGGCCCCTTCGATGATGCCCGGAATGTCGGCCATCACGAACGACTTGTTGTCGCGATAGCCCACGATGCCCAGACTGGGTTCCATGGTGGTGAAGGGATAGTTGGCAATCTTCGGGCGCGCATTCGACAAGGCCGAGACCAGTGTCGACTTGCCGGCGTTGGGGAATCCCACCAGACCGACATCGGCCAGGAGCTTCAGCTCCAGGATGACCGTCATCTCCTGCATCGGTTCGCCGGGCTGTGCGTAGCGCGGTGCCTGGTTGGTGGGCGACCGGAACTGGAAGTTGCCCAATCCGCCACGCCCTCCCTTGAGGAGCACCACCTCCTGTCCGTCGTAGGTCACATCACAGACATACTTGCCGGTTTCCGCATTGTAGACCACCGTGCCGCAGGGCACGTCGATGTAGACATCCTTGCCGTCCGTGCCGTGGCACTTGTCGCGTCCGCCGTTGCCGCCGTGCTCGGCGAAGATGTGGCGTTCGTACCTCAAGTGCAGCAGTGTCCAGTAGTTGTGGTTGCCGCGCAGGATGATGCTTCCGCCCTTTCCGCCGTCGCCGCCGTCCGGACCGCCGTTGGGGTTGTACTTCACGTGGCGCAGGTGCATGGAGCCGCGTCCGCCCTTCCCCGACCGGCAACAGATTCTCACATAGTCAACGAAATTGCTTTCCGGCATATCTGTCCGTTTTTACAGATTGTCAATCACCGCCTGTATGTCACCGAAGATGCGCTCCAGTGCACCCAGTCCGTCGATGTGATGGTGAAGGCCCTCCTGCTTGTACCATTCCACGAGCGGCATGGTCTGCGAATGGTAGACGGTGAGGCGTTTCTTGATGGTCTCTTCGTTGTCGTCGGCACGGCCGCTTTCCTTGCCGCGCTTGACGAGGCGCGTCATCAGCTCGTCCTCGGGCACGTCCAGCTCGATCATCGCCGCCACCTTGTGGCCGCGATCGTCCAGCATCTGCTTCAAGGCTTCCGCTTGCGGAATGGTGCGGGGGAAACCGTCGAAGATGACTCCGGCGTGGTCTTTCCCAAACGTGTCGTAGACGCTGGCCAGAATGCTGATCATCAACTCGTCGGGAATCAACGCTCCCTTCTCGATATAGCCCTGGGCGGTCTTGCCCAGCTCCGTCCCGTTCTTGATTTCGTTACGCAACACATCACCGGTGGAGATGTGTCCCAGTCCGTACTTCTCAATCAGCAGATCGCTCTGCGTTCCCTTTCCGGAGCCCGGTGCCCCGAAGATTACAATGTTCTTCATTATTTCAAAAGTTTATCCTTACTTGTCGTCGGTTTTCAATTTGTAGATTTCTTTCAGTTGCCGCCCTTGCTGGTCGTAGTCCAGTCCGTAGCCCACGATGAAGTCGTTGGGGAGGATGAAGGCCACATACTGGACATCCAGCGGCTGCTGCAGGCGGTCGGGCTTCATGCTCAACGTGCAAATCAGTACACGCTCCGCATGGCGGTTTTTCAGTTCGTCTATGATTTTCCGCATGGTCAGTCCGCTCTCTATGATGTCTTCCACGATCACCACCGTGCGCCCCGTCAGATCCCGGTCTACGCCAATCAGTTGTCTGACCTGTCCCGTCGAGGCCGTACCGTCGTAACTGGCCACCTTGACGAAAGTCACCTCGCAGGGAACCGTCACCTCGCGCAGCAAATCGGCCGCAAAGATGAACGATCCGTTGAGCACGGCCATGAACAACGGATTGACCCCTTCGAGGTCTGCGCTGATCTGGCGGCCAAGCTCTTTTACGCGCTGCTTGATTGCCGCTTCGGATATTGAAGTCTCAAACGTTTTGTCTTTAATCTTTACGACTCCCATGGGTACGAAATCTAAAATTTCCTGCAAAATTACGAAAATTTCGGCAAAAGATGACCATCTATTACTATATTTTTGCTAATTTTGCAGAGGAATGAAGATATTTACCTGCGCTCAGATTCGTGAGCTTGACCATTATACTATTGAGCACGAGCCGATACAGAGCATCGCGCTGATGGAAAGGGCTGCCACCACCCTCGCACGTTCCATTGCCGGCACATGGAGCAGTTCCGTACCCGTTGTCGTGTTTGCCGGTCCGGGCAACAACGGCGGCGACGCACTCGCCGTGGCCCGCCTGCTCAGCGAGCAGGGCTACGCGGTGTCGGTGTTCCTGTTCAACATCACCGGGCGACTGTCGCCCGACTGCCTGATAAACAAGCGGAAGGTGCAGGAGTGCAGACACATCAAGACCTTTGTCGAGGTGACGCAGGAGTTCGAACCGCCCCAGCTGGGGAAAGGGGTGCTCGTGGTCGACGGCCTCTTCGGTTCCGGACTCAACAAGCCGCTTTCCGGCGGATTCGCCTCCCTGGTGAAATACATCAACGCCTCGCAGGCCGAAGTCGTTTCCATCGATATGCCCTCCGGACTGATGAGCGAGGACAATACCTATAATGTCAGTGCCAACATCATCCAAGCCACCGTCACGCTGACGCTGCAACAGCCCAAACTCTCGTTTCTTTTTCCCGAGAACCAGAAATTCATCGGCAAGCTGCGCATCCTCGACATCCGGCTGAGCCAGGAGGGGATGCAGAAGATCGATGCCAACTATACCGTCATCGAGGAAGCGGATGTCCGGGCGTTGCTGAAGGAACGCGACCCCTTTGCCCACAAGGGACAGATGGGGCACGCACTGCTGGTGGCCGGCAGCTACGGCATGGCCGGTGCGGCGATACTGGCATCGAAAGCCTGTCTGCGCTCGGGCGTAGGCAAGGTGACGGTGCATACGCCCCGCAAGAACTGCCAGATTCTGCAAGTAGCCGTACCCGAGGCCGTGCTGCAACTGGACCATGAGGAAACCGCCGTCACCGAGGCGGTAGACACGGAAAACTTCCAGGCAGTGGGTATCGGACCGGGCATCGGGCAGAGCGAACCTACGGCCATCGCGACCATCGCCCAACTGCGGCGCGCCACCTGTCCCGTCGTGGCGGATGCCGATGCCATCAACATACTGGCCAGCCACCGCGCCTGGAAACAGCAGTTGCCCAAGGGCATCATTCTGACGCCCCACGCCAAGGAACTGGACCGGTTGGAAGGCCCTTCGGTCGACAGCTTCGAGCGGTTGACCAAAGCCCGGCAGCTGGCCGAGCGTCTGCAAGGCTACGTCATCGTGAAGGGTCGCTATACGGCCATCTGTATGCCCGACGGACACATCCGCTTCAACGCCACCGGCAACGCCGGAATGGCCACAGCCGGGAGCGGCGACGTGCTGACGGGCATAATCACTGCCCTGCTGGCACGCGGCTATCAGCCGCCGGAGGCCAGCATCCTCGGAGTCTATCTTCACGGACTGGCCGGCGACCTCGCCGCACGCGACCTGGGCGAAGAGAGCCTCACGGCCAGCGACCTCATCCAGTATCTGCCCCGAGCCTTCAAACGATTAAAGGAATAAACACTGAACAATACCGCAATATGATGAACAGAAGAAAGTACATATTCGCCTTGCCCTTACTCCTCGTGGGCACCATCGCCATGGCACAGGCCGTATCAACCCCCATGAAACCCGGCAGGACCCCGGAAGGAGTGGTCTATTTCCTGCCGAAGACGGCGTTCCGCTTCAACCTGTTGGTGGAGAAGAAAACCTATACGCCCGGCGAGTTCTGCAAGTATGCCGAGAAGTTCCTGCGCCTGCCGGGTGTGGGACAGGAGGAGGAAACCACCCACACCATCGTGCGCTACGGAGTGACTTCGGTCGGCGTGCGCGACACGTCCAAATGCTTTGCCGTCAACCTGAAAGGGAGATGTGCCACGGCGGAAGTGAAACTGAGCGACGACGGGGTGCTGCTGGCCGTCAATGCGGAACCGGAGAAGCAGGAAGCCGTTCCCGCTTTCCAGCCCGGCAAGAAGCAGCCGCCGCTCAATCCGCGCCAGTATCTCGGGGCGGAAATTCTGTCGGCCGGAAGCAAGGCGAAGATGGCGGAACTGACTGCCGAACTGATTGTGGAGGTGCAGAACCACCGTCAGCAACTCGTCACGGGGGAGGCTGAGGACGCACCGACCGACAAGGAACAGCTGCAACTGATGCTCGACCAGCTCGACCGGGAGCACGAGGCTCTCATGTCCCTGTTTCTCGGCACAACGACACGCGACACCGTCGAACAGGTCTTCACCGTGTGTCCGGAGAAGGAAGTCCAGCGCGAGGTGGTGTTCCGCCTCAACAAGAAACTGGGTTTCGTGGACAAGGACGACCTCTCGGGTGTGCCCTACTACATGACGGTGGAGGACTTGCACCACACCACGTTGCAGAAATACGACACGCCGGAGAACAAGAAGGACGGCGGCTTCTTCGTCAATGTGCCGGGAAGAATCAAACTGACCTTGCAACGCGAAGACCGTCCACTCTGTTCGTTCGACCTCTATGCCGCACAGTTCGGTTTCGTGGAACTGCACAGCGGCACGCTCTTCAAACGCTACGTCACCCACATGACGCTCGACCCCGTCACCGGGTCGGTCTGCACCTTACGCGCGGATATGCCGGTAAAATGACGGCTGGCACATAGAGACTATTCCCTGTCCGCCTGCCGAATCAGCGTGGCCACGGTCTCCGTCCAAGTGTCGTCGGCCATCAGGTCCTCGATGTTGAGGTGCATCCGGTAACGCCAGTAGTGTCTGGGGTTGGCCGGAATGTTGATGCGCTCGGCGTTGGCATTGGGCAGGCGGAGCCGCTCGTCGATGGCCAGCCAGTCCTGGATGCTCAGAATACAGAGCATGGACGGTGAAGCCAGATGGCGTGCAATGATGTCCTCGGCCAACCAACCGGGCAGCGGATGCGGCGCGTCGCCCTCCCGATAGAGCATCGTGCGGTAGTAGTCCTGTGTGCGCTCCTCATCCTCGTCCCACCATTGCCGCAGCGTCGGCATATCGTGGCTCGAAATGGTGCAGACGGAGCGGTAGGGGTTGCTGCTGAGGTGGCCGAAGCGCACGCCCGGCGACTTGGGCATGCTCTGCAGTTCCAGTCCCAACATCTTCAGTTCGTTCATCACCCAAGGCACGCAGTCCGGCACCATGCCGAGGTCTTCCGCGCAGACCAGCATCCGGGTGGCCTGCACCAGTCGGGGCAGTTTCTTCATGGCTTCATGGTACCAGAACTGGTTGTTGCGACGATAGAAATAGTCGTTGTAGAGGCGGTTGAAAGCCTCCTTGTCGCCGTCAGAGAGCGAGGCGTAGATGAAGGCGTGTTGGGCGGAGATGCGCGGATGGAATACGTCCGGACGGCGATGGTCGCGCACGAAGAGCACGTCGCTGACCAAAGCATAGAGGCCGTCGCGCAGAGCCACGTCCTCCTGCCGGACGGCATCCTTGAAGCGGGCTTCTATCTTCCGTTGGGTGTCCACCGCGGACTTCAACCGGTAGCGTTCCGCATCGATGCGCTCCAGATAGTTCCGGCGCACTTCGTCGGCACGGTCGCGGAAAAGGCTGTCCAACGCTCCGTCCGTGATGAAAGGCTCGGTGAACCGCTGCTCCTGGAAAGGCAGACCGTAGCGTTCTATCTCCTCCCGGCTCATGGACAGCGAGGGGACGAACTGTCCGAGCAGTCCGTGGACACTGTGGACGGGAATCTCCCAAATACGGAAGAAGCCCAGCACATGGTCGATGCGGTAGGCATCGAAGAACTGCGACATATTCTGGAAGCGGCGCACCCACCACTGGCAGCCGTCCTTCAGCATCTCGTCCCAGTTGTACGTGGGGAAACCCCAGTTCTGGCCGTTCACCGAGAAGTCATCGGGTGGCGCACCGGCCTGTCCGTTGAGGTTGAAGTATTTCGGCTCCATCCACACGTCACAGCCGTAGCGGTTGACCCCGATGGGAATGTCGCCTTTGAGCACGATGCCTTTCTGCCGGGCATAATCGTGTGCCTGCTGCATCTGTACGGACAGGACGAACTGCACGAAATAGTAGAAAGCCACCTCTTTCCAGGCTTTGCTGCGAGGATTCGACAGTGCCTTGCGGTCTGCCTCTTTCCAGACGGTGTGGCCTTCCCACTGCGAGAAATCGGCCGTTCCGTTGCGTTCCCTCAGCCAGGAATACTGGGCGTAGGGCACGAGCCAGTGCTGGGCTTCCCGGAAGAAGGTCTTGAAAGCCTCGCTCCCCATCATCCGCTTCCCTTCCTGCGCATAGAGCTGTTGCAGGTAGTCCAGTTTGAAGCGGTTCACCTGCTCGTAATCCAACTGCGGCAGGGCATTCAGGCGTTGCCGTTCTTCTTCGGCTTTCTTGCGCGCGGCCTCGTCGGCCAAGGCAGGCAGCGCACGGAGGTCGACATACTGCGGATGGAGGGCAAAGACGCTGATGCAACTGTACGGATACGAGTCGGTCCAGGCGTGCGTGACGGTCGTGTCGTTGACAGGCAGCAACTGCAACACGCGCTGCCCGGTCTTGGCCATCAGGTCAATCATCCGTTTCAAGTCGCCGAAGTCGCCCACGCCTGCACTGCCCTTGCTTCTCAGCGAGAACACGGGCACCAGCGTGCCGGCCAGTTTCCGGTTGCAGATTTCGAAGAAGGCTTGGTCGAGGTGATAGACCATGACCTGTCCCTTCCGCATGGCGGGCAGGGTGATGCTGCGGTTGCAGCCACACTCCCACATCCGGATGCGCCCGGATGCGTCCGTACTGATGAACTTCAGTTCCACCGCCCCTTCATGCAGGGGTGTTGCGTCGATGTCGACCGCCCACTCGCCGTAGGTGTGGAGCGTCATGGGCAGTGCCCGGTCGGGAATCCATTCTCCCAACGAAGGATGCGCCCCGACGACGGCCAACCGCTCGCCGTCGCGCAACTGCGGCGCACGCACCATCAAGCGCACGGTCTGTGCGTAGGCCGTGGCCTGCATCGGCTGTGGATACTGGTGGTTGATGCAGTCGGTGAAGGCACTGCTGTAGAGGTAGGAGTCCTCGGGCATGGTGTTCCATCGGTCGTAGACGGTGTATTCCGTGGCCTGCGTGCAGGTCAAGTCCAACACGTGTCGGACTGTCTGCCACTCGCTCCGCTCATGGCCGTTGCCCGCCACCTTATAATAATAGGTAAGGACGTTGTCCTTGGGACATCCCCGCAGGTCGCAGAACCAGTCGTTGCCGTCTGCGGTCGTCATGCGGTGTGTTTTCACTTCGTGTCCTTCAAGGATGTTCAGCGACACTTCCTCGCCGAACACGGTGCGGTATGCAATATGGAAATGTATCGTCATCTGTCTTTTCTTCATTTCATCAAATTAAATTCGTGATCCATTCATGGTAGTTTGTGTTGAAAGATAAAACATGAATTTCCAGGAATCATCCACGAATTGAACATAAATTTATTCCGGTTTTACCATAAACAGGTTTACAGTTCTATTAAATTCAGAATTACCTTTTTGAATTTTTCCATAGGGAGACCACGTTTTACACAACGCTTCACATCTTTCTCGAAGCGTTTGGTCACTACAAGCCTATATCTCATATTCCCAGTTTCTCAAACATATCTTCCGCACTCTTGTATTCGGTCACTCTGCCACAACGAATATCCTCCTCCGCAAGTTCGATGCCCGTCTTCTTGGGCTTCAAAACCGAGATAGAACTCACTCCATTCATCATTTTGATGGCATTTTTCAACTTATTCAGTAATGACGGGTCTGATACGGAAACGACCAACTGTGGACTTTGCAGTGCGATGGTATTTGTATTCATATTGGTCTCCTTTTTAGATGTTTATGCCTTATGGTATTTCAATATGCTGCAAAGTTACGACTTTATTCAGTAAAAAACAAATTTTTGAGCAGCGAATGCAGAGAAAATAAGTGCCGCAGAGTCAACCAGCAAGTGCAAGTTGTCTGCAAAGTTACGAATAATGTTTGAA
>CAVJNH010000078.1:0-11775 GCA_963651005.1 Oscillibacter sp. MSJ-31 | reverse complement strand
CAAGACCTTGTGGAACAACTTCCGCAACGTGTGCAGCATGGCCGCAGGAGCCTACCGTCCGCCTATAGCCTCGCTTGACAAAGCCGCAGTGAACATTGCCAAGGGCGTGACCGCGGCCAAGGTAAGTTTCCGCGTGTTCACCGCACTGAAGCAGTTTCTCTCCATGCCGGCGTACCTTTCGGACAGCAATCCGATATACCTTGCCGCCAACATCGCCAATCCGATAGGCGCATGGAAATGGTGCATGGCGAACCTTCCGCTATTCGAGAAACGTTGGAAGAGCCGCATGGCCGGAGACCCCCGACTGATGAAGAACGAAATGGACTGGAAGATGTGGCGCAGCCGCGTTGTGGAAATCGCCTCACGCGTTGGTATGTCGCCAAATGCCTTTGTGGATGCTCTGACCGTTGCCATCGGTACACAGGCTATGTACAAGACCAAGTTGCAAAAGTATCTGCGCTACGGCTACGATGAGGAAACCGCAGAGAAGCGCGCCAAGCAAGACGCCAGCATTCTGTTCAACCAGACGCAGCAGTCGAGCGAAAGTGCATTCTTGTCCACAATGCAGGTAGACCGTTCTTGGTATAGCGTGTTGTTCACTATTTTCCGCAACTCGTCCATGTCGTACACCCGCCAGCTGTATGATGCCATCCGCAACATCAAGCACCGCTTTGAACCCGGCTACAAGGGGATGAGCGAGGAGTTCATGGCCAAGCAGATGCGCCGAGACGGTATAGACCCCGACAAGGCTGACGCAAACGCCAAGAGCGAATACCGCAGAGCATGGTTGCGTGACATCGCAAGAGTAGGCGTATTCGGCTACATCCTGCAATTCGCGTGGAACTTGGGTGCATACGTTCCGTATTTACTCTTTGGAGATGACAAGGACGAAAAGAGCGCGATGTGGGACGACGTTTTGAACCACACCATGTTTGGCAGCATTGAAGGACTTACCGGTGGTGATGCGATGAGCGCAGCTGGCCAGATGGCACTCAACAATGATGCCAACTGGAGCTACCTCGTAAAAGATATGCCGTTGGCAAGCGACCTTTCGACCATACTTCAGAAGATGCCGCAAGACAAGGTAAGCGCGATGAACGACGTTGTCAACCTGCTTGTACAGTCGGGCGTGGGTGCCAATCCGCAATCGCTTACCGACGCGGTGGTAGCCATTATGGACTTTTGCGGAGGAGACGCGCAGACCTCTCGTGAGTGCGCCCTGCTCATAGCCCGCATCCTCAACAGCCCGCAGAGCCAAACCGACAAAGTCTATTTTGACGAGTTGGGCGCAACGGCAGCAGAGGCAAGCAAGATGACGCCAGCCGAGATAGCCGAACGGTATGCCGAGTACAAGATACACCGTGGTGCACCGCTGACAGGTTGGGCCTATTCGGAGGAGAAACGCGACAGCGTGAAAGCGAAGTATGAGAACCGCTCTCTGACCAAAGCCAAGGAGAAGATAGACAGCAGAGTTCAGACCGACGAGACCAAGCAGTTGCTCTCCACGTATGACGAGGTAGCCAAGCAGCAGACCGAGTTGTCGAAGTTGAAGAAGACGGACAGAGCCGCATTCCGTGAAGGTATGAAGCAACTCCGTTTGCACAACGACATGAGACAACACGGACGTGTGAAACGTTACAAGCACGACATGAAGACGCTCACGGACAAGTATCTGCGCAGCAAAGACACGGCAGAGCGCGACTCCATTGTGAACGTGATGTTCAAGACGCGCGAAAAGATGCTTGAAGACATCGGCAGAATGAAGCAACAATAGTTAAACAAGGAGGGACAGCACAAGGCGTTAACTTTGTGCTGTCCCAAATTACGAAATGAATATGGCAACAAAGAAACTACATAGCATGAGCCGTGTGATGCCGCAGGAGGAGCTGGACAGCGTGAAGAAGGCGAAGGGTACGCTGGGCGAGAACCGCGCCTTTGAAGTGCTGTGGCAAGCGCAGCAGTACTGGCTGTCGATGGATACGTTCCGCAAAGACCGGGAGCGCAACAAGAACTACACCTACGGTAGGCAGTGGGATGACTTCGTGTGCGTTGACGGCAAGATGATGAAGGAAGAAGACCTTATCAAGAAACAGGGCAATGTGCCGTTGAAGAACAACCTTATCCGGCGCATGGTGCAAGTTGTGCTTGGTGTGTACCGCAGCCAAGCCAAGGAACCGACCTGCACGGCACGAGACCGCGACGAACAGCGGTATGGCGAGACGATGAGCACTGTGCTGCAATGCAATATGCAGATGAACCGCATGGCCGAGATAAACGCCCGTTGCATGGAAGAGTTCCTTATATCCGGTTTTGTGGTGCAGCGCAAGTGGTACGGTTGGCGCGAGAACAAGTTGGACTGCTGGACAGACTATGTGCAGCCCAACAACTTCTTCATCGACAACAACATGAGAGATTTCCGTGGATGGGATTGCAGTTGCGTGGGGGAGATACACGACGTGTCGTTTGAGGACTTGTGCGGACGCTTTGCCCACAATTCAGAAGACTATGAGCGGTTGGCAGAGATATACAAGTTTGCCAAGGACAAGTCGTACCTGAGTGCGATGTATGACAACTTCGGTTATCCACTGCAAGGCTACTACGACTTCCTCGTGCCCTACGACCATAGCCGCTGCCGTGTTATCGAGGTGTGGCGCAAGGAGAGCAAGGCGCGCGTGCGGTGCCACGACGTGAACAACGGTGACGTGTTCAAGGTAGACGTGGAGGACTTCAAGGAACTCGTACTTGACGAGAACGCAAAGCGAATGCAACAGGCGCAAGAGCTTGGCATGAGCGAGGACGAAGTGCCACTTATCCGCTACGAGTGGTTTATGGACTCCTATTGGTACTACTATATGCTCACCCCATTCGGCGACATATTGGAGGAGGGCGAAACGCCCTACGAGCACAAGAGCCACCCCTACGTGTTCAAGGCGTACCCGTTCATTGACGGCGAGATACACTCGTTTGTAAGCAACGTGATAGACCAGCAGCGTTACACCAACCGCCTCATCACGATGTACGACTGGATAATGCGCGCCTCAGCCAAGGGCGTTTTGCTGTTCCCCGAAGAATGTCTGCCGAAGGGGATGTCGATGGAAGACGTAGCCGACGAGTGGGCAAGGTTCAACGGCATCATTATGATACGGCAGCCCAAGAGCGGTTCTGCCCTCCCCCAACAGATTGCCAACAACTGCACGCAGATAGGCATCTCCGAGCTGCTGAATATGCAGTTGAAGTTCTTTGAGGACATTGCCGGCGTGAACGGAGCCTTGCAGGGCAAGCCCGGCTATTCGGGAATGTCTGCCAGCCTGTACAACCAGCAGGCGCAGAACGCCACCACCTCGCTGTTGGACTTGCTTGACACGTTCTCCGCCTTCATCCGCGACGGCGCATACAAGGACGTAAAGAACATACAGCAGTTCTACGACACGCCGCGCGTGTTCAACATTGCCGGCAAGAACTCAACCATTGTAGAGTACGACCCGAAGAAGATACGCGACGTAGAGTTTGACCTCAGCATTGTGGAAAGCACCGCTACCCCCGCCTACCGCGCCATGACCAACGATATGCTCATGCAGTTGTGGCAGAGCAAGGCCATCAGCGTAGAGCAGTTGCTCGAACACGGCGAGTTCCCGTTTGCAGACGAGTTGCTGCAAAGCATCAAGTCGCAGAGGGAGCAGCTACAACAAGGGCAAGTCCCGGACGGATTGTCGCCAGAACTTGCCCAACAAGCGCAACAAGGCGCAAATATGGAAGCTGTGAACCGAGCGCAAGAGATGCTCGCGCAATAACACTATCAGATGGAAGCCTCGGAAACGGGGCTTCTGTCTTTTTTCAGTACCCTGTTCGTAATCGGCACGAATTCCGGCATCTCCATTTCGCGATAGCAGATGTGCAGACCTATGGCTCGCGTCATGAGCAAGTCGTCGTGCTTGCCGACAATGGCACCGTAAGCGCCGTTCTTCTTGCGCTCATAGGTGTTGTATTCATCAAGGCACCGTTTGTCTCGCTCGATGTAGAGTCGGTCACGTATAACCTTTATCAAGGTAGAGATAATCATCGGTTTGGTAGCCACATTCGTATGGAAACCATACTTGCGCGGCAAGCCCTCGCGTATCTCGTCCTCCGACTGCTTGCGTGCATAGAGGTTGGGATAGATGTCAGAAATCTGATTGAGGATATACTGCGACTGGTCGCCTCCCTCCACCTGCCGTTCCTTGTCGTGCGTCTCCAAGGTGTTGCTCTCGATGACGAGCAGCGAGTCGTTGTAGAATGCCGCAATCTGCGCTGCACGCCATGCGAGGCGGTCGATGTCGCAATGTCCGTACCACTGCGCCACGACAGACGGTGGTTCGCTACCGTCAATCATGCTAAGGCGGTCGAACACCACGATGACCGACCAGTCCGCCTTGTTGGAGCGTCCGCCCACGTCGACCACCGTAAGGTAGCGGTCGGTCACCTCGTAGTCGTCGAACGTCTCCGGCTTTGCCCAGATAGACAAGAGACCTTGATGATCCTCGCGGAAGCGCAAGTTGGAAAGAGCCTCCTCGCCCTCATCCGCATCAGCATAGACCTCGCCAATGAAACGAGGCGGCCGACAGAACGGTTCGAACTTCTTGACCAGATACTTGTCGAAGACCATTGTACCCGAATGGACGAACGCCTCCACATCGTCGGACGGATATTCCGAAGCCATGATGGCAAAGTCGTCCTTACCGGAACGCTCCTCCACATACCAGTTAATCGCTTCGATCGTAGCCCCCTTTTCCCACAGCGACCACAGATAGCGTCCGCTCTCCTCGCGGTTTGACGGGACGTAGGCGTTGTTGCGGTTATCCCATAAGTTCTTGGCGAATGTGCTCAGTTCCGCCGCAGAACCGAACGGACGCGAGTATTGCTCAATTTGGAACCAAGCTATGAACAGCGCCTCGTACTGCGACTTGATAGTTGGGTCGGCAGCCGCCGTGTATTCCGTGTGGAAGAAATTGCCCGTGCCGTTGGGCGTGCTCTCCATGACAATCATGGTGTAGGGTTCCAAGAGGATACCCGAACAGGCAGAGCGGACGATGTCCTGCGGCGATTTGCCGTCCGTTTTCTGCCACAAGCCCACCTCGGAGAGATGCACGAGCGAGTACGCGCCGCCACGGCAGCCGTTAGGACGTTCGGCCGTTCCGACCTTAATCTTGCAGTTGCGCTGCGGCACACGGTGGGTAGACCCCGACTTGCCGACACCCACCAACTTAGGTTCGTTCTCGGAATAGGCAGCCCCCAAGCGATGCAGGAACTCCACGGGGTATTCCTTAATCATCAAGTCGAACATATCCTTGATTTCATCGGAGGCCGCCCCCTGGTGGGCGATGATGAGCGAGTTGAGGCCTTTTTTGTGCATGAACTGCAACCACGCCATGTAGAGCTGCGTAGTTGTAGAACCGCCCCACTGGCGCGCTTTAAGGAGGATTAGGCGTATTGGCAAACCCGCCTTGCGCTTCGCTTCAAAGCGCGATACTAAGATACGCTGGGGATAGTATAGCCGGAAGAGCACGTCCTTGCCCGCCTTTTTGTTGTGTATATAGACGAGCGTAGCCGCCCAGAATGGGAAGTCGTGCTTGAAGCGCATCCGGATTAGCGTGCGCGAGACCTTGATGTAATCGTCGTGGTTAGGCTCCACTTGAAGCACCGAAGAAAGGAATTTGTCGATAGAGCCAGCCTTTACGAGTTTCTTCACGAACGGTATGTCCATCATCTCCACAGGCATCCACTGCACAGGGATGGCAAAGTCGGCAATGCATACACGGACACGTTCGCCGATAGAACCCTCGCCCGTGACAGGGTCGAACTTGGCGAACATCACCTCGTTTCGTCGGTCATTCTCCGCAAGCAACTTGGCAATCTCTGTATCTGTCGTATTGGTTGTCATACCATCCATTCTTTATGCGGTAAATGAATTCGCCTACCGTGCGCGGCGTGAGATAGAACTTTGGCGCAGGTTGGTTTACGATTTTGGTGACCAGCTCGTAGACGGACTTCTCGGGATAGCTTTCGCGCATGATGAGGAAACGACGGTATATTTCGTTGAACATTTCCCGTTTGTTGCTCCTCATGCGCGGCATGGGTTTCCCTGCCGCCATTGCCGAAATAACAATCGCCGCCCTCTCCTCGCTCACCCAGAAGCGTGAGGCAGGAGACTCCGCCACCAACTCGAAGATAACCGGCATGACGATGATGGTAGCCTCGGCAAGCCGTGCGCGGTAAACTCTCATCAAGTCAGCATTGCGTTCCTTCGTGAAATCCAAGATGCTGCCAAAATACTTCATACTCAAACCTTTTACTCTATTGAAGACTGATTATACAGTCTGAACGTCCTATACAAAGTTACTCTATACGCGTCACAAAAGTTAAAAGTAAGTCCACATCGTATGTGGCTATTTTTGCCTACGAATGTTATACACCATAAGAAAGTTAGGAAAATGGCTGAAAGCAAAGAAGTTAAGAGCAGACGCGACCAGCAGTTGGAGCGACTGAGAAAGAAATATCCCGACAAGAAGTTCGAGGACGACGAAGAAATCTACGGTCAGATTTCCGATGATTACGACCAATACGAGCAAGACCTTGACGGCTACAAGAGCAGAGAGAAGACCCTGTCAGATATGTTTGCCGCCGACCCGAGGAGCGCACAGTTCCTTGCCGATATGCACAACGGCAACGATCCCTACGTGGGGCTTGTGAAGAATTTCGGCATGGAGATACAGGACGTGCTTGACAATCCGGAGATGCAGGAGAAACTCGCTGAGGCCAACAAGGAGTATGTGGAACGCGTAGCCAAGTCGAAACAACTCGACGAAGAGTACGAGAAGAACATGGACACTACCCTTGGGACCCTGCGCAAGTTCCAAGAAGAGCGCGGCATGAGCGACGAACAGATAGACGCTGTTGCCAACGCCATCATCGGCGTGGTGCGTGACGGCGTGATGGGTAAGTTCTCGCGCGAAACCTTGGAGTTGTTCGTGAATGCCATCAACCACGATGCCGACGTAGCCAACGCAGGTGAAGAAGGCCGAGTGGCCGGGCGCAACGACAAAATTGTAGAAGGACTGCGCAAGCGCGACAAGGGCGACGGTACGGCACCGCTCAACGGCAAGAACGGCGGCGCACCCGGTCAGCACAAGAACACGCAGAGCATATTCGAACTTGCCAACGAAGCCATGTAATTATGGAAAAAACCATTTGCAGAGCATCTTCGGACGCTCCTGCGCCAACGAAGCCATGTAGCCTATGAAAGGCGAAGTCGTGAAGTTTCCCCCAGAGGGGAAGAGGCCGCGCCCGACGAAAGGCAGTGCAGGACTATGTACCCAAGTACCGGGAGGCATGGCATCGGTAAGCAATCTCGCGAGCGCGACAGGCGGTATAGCCCCCGGCAACCTCGTACAAACCGATAGCAAATAACATTAATCACAAACAAAAAATTCAAGACATGGACGGAGAAAACGTACAAGTCAGTGGTACGACTACCACTACCCCTACACCGGGCACAGCCGGTGTAGCAAGTCAAGTGCCGGGCGCCCCCACTACCGTCAGCGGTGTTGCTGGTGCTACCGACGGAGTAGGTCCGGGCAATCTCATTCAGAGCGACCTCGACCAGGAACTCTACAAGTTTAAGAGTGACGACACCCCCCTTATGCAGCTCATGCTGAAAGCCCGTAAGGTGAAGGTGAACTCGCCCGAGGTAGAGCATTACATGATTGACGAGCCTCGCTCGTGCGTGACCACGACCACCGCAGTGGACGCAGGAACCGCGAAGCAGTTCGTACTGCCTTTGCTCGCCAACGATGCCGAAATTCCCAGACCTTACGGCACGATGATTGTGAAGGGCGTAGACGGCTATGCCGAAGACGGCAAGACCCTCACCCCCGGCAAAGACCTTATGCTCTTTGTAACCGGACAGGACCCCACGACGAACAACCCCATTGTTCGCGCCGTGAACGGCCCCAAGGCCAACACGACCGACGAGAGCTGCACCACGCCCGCCATTCCTGCCGGCACTACGCTCATCATCCTTTCCAATGCCCTCTACGAGACGCAGAAGAAAGTAGACCCCGACCTCATTGTGCCGCAGGCACAGATGGTGTACCTTCAGAAGCGCGGTATGAACCAGATTGTGTCTGACTACTACGAGGCGCAGAAGAAGAAAATCCCCTTCGGCAAGGCCGTTATTGCAGAAGCCGCCATCACCAACTTCAAGGTACGAGGCAACCGCACCCTCTATGCAGGCCGTAAGGGCAAGATGACCGTGCAGACTCCCGAAGTGGGTCCCCAGACCATCTACTTCACGGAGGGCGTTCGTTACCAAGTGAAGAAAGAACTCAACCACACAGGCAAGTGGACGATTGAAGAAATCATTGCTTTGGCAAAGATGACCTTCACCGGCGAAGACGTTCCCAAGAGCGTGATTGCCCTTGCTGGCAAGAACTTCTTGGAGAACATCCAGTGCATCGATTACTCGAAGCATCCGGAAATTCAGATTACCACGAAGACCAACCCCGTTGGCTGGGTAGTGACCAACTTCCACACCGTGTTCGGCGACATCGAGTTCAAGCACGACCCCACTCTCGACCGCTTGAAGTGGAGCAACTCCGCATTCATTGTGGCTCCCGACCGCCTCGTGCACTACCAGTATTCGGCAGAGCACTCGTCGAAAGACCGTGTTGAGGGCGAAGAGGCAACGCGCGAGTCCATTCTCGTATGGGATGCCCTTGCACTCAAAGGCTCGTGCCATATCTGGATTAACGGCGAGGGTGACAGCGAGAACAGCACGGCTGTACAAATCCACCTTTGGGACAGTGCAGAAGCACCTACGACACCCGTTGACGGTGCAGTTTACTACCTGTTGCAGGACTGCCCCGGCATCAATGCAGACGCCGTCAGCGGTCAGATGTGGCAGTACAAGAGCGAGGCATGGGTGGAATATGCCGGTGACGTGATGGCAACCGAGTAAGTACAACCCATTTTTTCAAACCAATCATCAACCAATAGAGGCGGATAGGTAGCAATGCCGTCCGCCTTTATTTATATCACGAAACAACAATGAAAAAGAAAAGAATAACCTACGGAGTGGTTGGCATGATGGAATACCAAGCCATCATCAAGATAGGCAGAGCCACACTCAAAGTATTGTTCACGGACGGCTCCATGACCTCCATTGGTCAGAACCCTGCAAAGTACACCACCAGCGACTTCCTTGTGCAGCACGCCATTGAGAACAGCAGCGACTTCAAGCGCGGCCGCATCACTGTGGTGAACACCATTGAACTCGACGAAGAAGTACGCATTGAACGTAACCCCGTCAAGGCAGAGGAAGCAAAGAATGCCCCTGCAACGAAGACTGAAGCGGAAGAAGTGACGACCGACAACACCAGCGCAGAAGGGGCAGAGACGCCTGCGAAGAGCGAGGAGGTACCATCCGACGCCTCCGAAGAGGCTAAAGCGGAAGCGGAAACGGCAGAAGAGGTTGAGACGGCGGACGCCAAGACCGAGTTGGAGTTTTCCGACAACCAAGAAGCCAAGGACTATTTGGTAGCAAACTTCGGCGTAAAGGCCAGTTCGATGCGCAATCGCGAAGATATCAAGACTGTAGGTGCGACCTATGGCGTGACCATTACGTTTGCGAACGAAAACTAAGATTAGAGCGATATGGTGTACAAGATACAAACCGTCTGTCAAGATGTGCGTATAGCCATTGACGAGAACAAGACCAGCGAGCAGCTTCTTGGCGATGAGGACATTGACACCTTATCGCTCAACGAGATTATACGCTCGAAGATAGAAGAAGCCGTGCGCAGGGTGGAGACCACTGCCCCCACCTTTCTATTGGAGGAAGGACACACGTTCGGCGACAGCGTGTATTGGGAAGACAACGGCAGTGGGTGGATACTGCTGCCCGACGACTTCATGCGGTTGATAGCCTTCCGCATGAGCGACTGGGAGCGTGCCTGCTACAATGCCATTTCGGTGGATGATCCACTTTACGATTTGCAGTCGTCGAGGTATAAGGGAGTGCGTGGCAACGTTCAGAAGCCCGTGTGTGCGGTGGTGAACCGCTCCGAGGGCAAGGTGTTGGAGTTCTATTCGTGCAACAGCGAGAACGCCTACGTCAAGCGCGCCACGTACCTCCCCTACCCCGAGATAGACGATGAAGACGGCATCGACATCAGCGAGCGTTGTTACACCGCCGTAGTGTACACGACGGCATCATTAGTATTAACCGCCTATGGCGCGAACGACCGTGCAGAGCAGTTGACCGCCTTGGCAAAATCAATATTGGAATAATGAGTTCAATACCAACAAAACAGATAGACGGCGATGTGGCGGTAGGTCGCAACGTCAGCATGGGCGGTTCGGGTACGGTGCGCGGCTCCATGACCGTAGGCCACAACCTTACCGTTGAAGGTTGGCTTGAAGCCAAGAACATCAAGGGCCCGAACAAAGGGCTGTTCAAGACGGCAGCCCAGCTCCGCGAGGCCTACCCCAATCCGCACGAAGGTTGGTGGGCGTTGGTCGCTGTAGAAGGCAGTGCGTCGTCCGACCACTTAGGCCAGCTCTTCGTATCCGACGGCGGCGAATGGGTGGCACAGGTAGACAGCGACGGTAATCCACTGTACAAGGGCAATCCGACGATAGACAGCACCGAGTATATGGAAGCCGTGGAAGAGTTGACCGGTGACCTTGAAGCCGTGAAAGTAGACGTCAGCCAGAACCAGGCAGACATCAAGAGTCTGCGCAGCACGCAGACCTCGCACACGGACAGCCTCAACACGCTCAACACCCAGATGGGTACGGCACAGACCGACATCACCAATCTAAAGAAAGACGTCAGCGACAACAAGACCGCGTTGTCGAACAGCATCAGCACCTTGCAGAGCGACCTCGCAACGTTCAAAGCAAGCAAAGGCGAAGCCAACGGCCTTGCCCCCTTGGACGCGAACGGTCAGGTGTCGTCGCAGTACCTCCCTGGCTATGTGGACGACGTGCTGGAGTTTGGCGGCATGGTGGAAGTAACCCCACAGATGGCCTCCCTGTCAAAGAATTCGACCGACGAGGGTTGCACGGTAGTGTACAACAAAAGCACAGGAGCCTTTGTGATGGCCTATACCACGCAAAACACAGACGGCGACGAGAGTACAGCCTATTACAACAATTGGCTTGACGCCAGCCTATTCGGCAAGGCCTCTATAAAAGGAGCCGTACCCCACAGCGGCAAGATATTCATGGACGTGACGACCAACAAGACCTACCGTTGGAGCGGGACGGCCTTGGCCGTTATCGGTTCGGACCTGGCACTCGGGCACAACAGCAGCACGGCATTCCCCGGCGACGAAGGACAGGAGTTGCAAGACCGCATGATAGAAGTGGAAAGCAGAGTCGATGTACACGGTGACCTTATTGACGAAAACACGGCCGATGTTCTGCACCGCAACACCATCAATGCCAACGACCTGCTGGGCTTGGGCGACAGAGAAGTGACCTTGTCCGTAGTACTGGAAAAGATATTCGACCTTAACATCAAGAACCGATACATGAAGCCCGGCATTGTGCTGTCGTTCATCTCGGAGACCGGCATCCAGAACAAGCAGTGGACCAACTACGGGAAGAAGACCGAAGCCGACTGGAAAGCCGAAGCTAACTGGACAGACTTCGGGAGCAACGGCAGTGCGATAGGCAACACCGTGAACGTGAACGACATCTGCGAGGATACCGAGTACACCCTTTCCACAGCCATCA
>CAVJNH010000077.1:0-12036 GCA_963651005.1 Oscillibacter sp. MSJ-31 | reverse complement strand
CGCTACGCTCCGAGGAACGTACATCCCCCTGTGGGGACTCCCCATGTCAACCCATAAGAATTGCACTTCTATCTTGAAAGTGGGCTTTCTTTGCTGAGTCGCGACAAAACAAGCCGAAGACAAATTTTGGAGCAGCGAATGCAGAGAAAGCTTTTTCGCCGACGCAGAGTAGATAGAATCAATTTGGCCATCTGTCCAAATACGCTTTGAAGTCTTCTAACCTGACCACTTCAACTTTAGGAAACGGAATTGTCTTAAGAACATTGAAGTGGGCATCTTCCGTGACAATACATTTGGCATTGGCTACTACGGCACAATCCACAAATTTGTTGTCGTCTTTGTCTGCCTCGATCAATCCAAAACTGAAATGTGGGTCTTTTCGAACGACATTGGGTCTGGTCAATATCGCATAGACGATAGCTTCGGAAACCCGAACAGAGATGTTGCGAGCCAACACCTCAGCATACTCTTCAATGATTTCATTGGACACACAAAGACTGTAATCGCCTCTAAGAAAAGCATTCCATACTTCACGATACGGACTTTTAGGCGCGATTGACATAATCAAACTGTTTGTATCCAATACGATATTCATCGGCAGAAGGATTACAACGTCGGTTTGTCGTAAGGTGTGCGCTCATGGAGATGGCGGAAACTCTCAATACGCTCTGCGCTCAAAGCTCCTTCATCCCACATCTTATCCATCTCTGTATCTGCCACCTTGACAAAATAATCAGAGATTACCTTGTTTAAGTCTTGCAAAGCCTTTGGTGTCCTGACGAACGACAACATATCAAGGAGTTGCAATTGTGCTTGATTCATTGTTGTTTGTGCCATATACTTTTCCTTTCAAACGCTTAAATCGTATTTTCGTCTCCAAAGATACAACTTTAATTGCAAACCACCAAACCAAACGATGGAATAATAATGCGAGACGGTGTTTTTCGCAGAAAACCAGAATCAATCAAGGAAGGCTATCATCTCACGGATGGCCTGCTTCAAAGGCGGCAACTCCATCCCGCTCTATTCTTGACATAAAAAACGGATTCATGTTTTTATGGATTCTTACCACATCGACAGGACAATGGCAAAGCGTCTCCAGAAACTCTTTCAGATTGGCAAGCAGGAAAGGATTAGGGCTTACCGTCTCCACACAAACATCCAAGTCACTCAACGGGGTCTGTTCGTTTCTTGACACGGAGCCAAAGACACGCAGTGTCTTAATCCCAAAATCATTCGTTATTTTGGAACTGTTTTGCTTAATGACTGCGATATACTCTTGAAGGTTTTTCATCCGTTTTCATCTTGCACCGTTGCAAAGGTACGAATAAGTGAGAGAAATACCAAATTTTGGAGCAGCGAATACAGAGAAAACTTGTTTTCTTTGCTGAGTCGCGACAAAACAAGCCGAAGGCAAATTTTGGAGCAGCGAATGCAGAGAAAAGCTCCGCTTTTGCTCTGCGAGACGGGATAAGATTAGAAAAGAGTGATACTCCCCGGAAGGAATATCACCCTTTTTGTTCATTATCGTCGGTTATCCATCAATAGCCGGGGTTCTGCAGAGCGTCTTTCTGCTCCTGGGTCAAAGCAGAGCCATCCTCATTCACCAAGCCATCGATGAATGTCTGTGGAATAGGACGCAAGTTGTGGTGCTCGTCAAGTGTAGCCGACGTTGCCACTTCTTGGTTGAAAGCATAGGCCCGAGGTACAAGCAGTTTGGTACGCGCCATATCCTCCCAACGCAGGAACTCACCATCCAATTCACGAGTGCGCTCGTTCATGATAAAGTTCAACATCCTGCTGTAGTCGTCAGTGCAACTATATCCCTTGACACCATTCAATCTGCTCAAGATAGCTTCATCCTCTGCAGGAAGATTCTTGTAAGAGTCAATATGCAGGCTCGTTGCCTGAGAGAAGTCAGACACGCCGGTGGACAGCACATAGGTATTCGTCTTGCTATAAGCCTTATACTGGGTCTTATACTTATCATACTGGGTGTTGCTCTCGAAAGCCTGATTGCCGTCTGTATGGACGGTACGATCCTCGCCTGCCTTGTAGGCTGCACGGTCTCTCAGGACATTCACCACCTCGATAGCCTCCTGGTACTTGTGCTGACGAACCAAAGCCTCAGCTTTCAGCAGATAGGTTTCAGCCACACGTGCCAAGACTCCATCACGGCTACTGTAGTCGCTCTTTTCATCGTCACGGGTGCCGTCTTCATTCTTACACAGACCGCAGAACACATTGTCCGGATAAGTCTGCCAGTTGCCGTCTTTATCGTACTGAAGAATGGCATTGGGCACATCCTTTCCGTTATATTGGAAAGTAGAGTTTCCACGCAAGCCAAACTGATATTGATTCCATTCGGCATTCCAATAATGGGTATCTCCTTTGGTACCATTAAGAATGAACATGATTACGGGGTCGCCTGCTTCAGGTACGTTATAAGCAGTATCGTCCGGTTTCTTATAATTTGTGCTCTCGCCCAAGTTCTTGTTGGCATTGAATATGGTACGGAAAGACTTCCAGAAGCGCGAGTCGTTCACTTTGTCAAAGCACATATAGTTGTACTCCGTCGGGCGGCAACGCTGGAAATCCAAGCCAATCCATTGCCCACGCTGAATCCAGTTGCCAAACACGCCGTTGGAGAACTGCGGGTTAAAGTGGCTGTAAATACGGTTACCAAATCGGCCATCGGCGGCAGCATCCTTGTTGAACTGGGCGACCAACAACAATTCTGCATTGGTCTCTGCCTCGCAATCCGTTCCAGTCCAGTTCCAGAGGTCTCTATAGTCGGCTGCCAACGTATGGTGACTGGCTATCACATCGTTACAAACTGTTATGATGCGAGCCAAATCAGCATCTTTATATGAAGAGTTCCATTCATCATTACGCTCAGAAACTCTCAACATCAATGCTTTGGCAAGGAAATGGCCGGCCGTGTATTTGTCCCAGCCCAGTTTTCCTCTCAGGCTTTCATTGCTCTTCTCCGGCAAGAGTTCATACGCTTTCTGCAAGTCATCGATCACTTGCTTCAAGCACTCTTCCTGCGAGCTACGCTCAAAGGTACGGACCACGCCCTCTGTCGGTTCCGTTATCAACACGACAGAACCATACTGGGCACAAAGACGATAGTAATTATATCCACGCAGGAAATAGCCCTCGCCTTTAGCTATGCTACGCTTCGTTTCATCCGAAATGACATCCGCACAGGCAATCACCTTGTTGGCTGAAGCAATACCATAATACATCTGGTCCCAAATAGCCTGAGAAGTTGCGGTATTACCATTTTGGGTTACGACAGAAGGGCCGAGACGAGTATCATAGATGTTCCACGTCTCATTAGAGTTATCCGTACCGATAGAAAACTCATCCACGCCGATTTGTGTCGTGGCAGAAGCCCAGTCGTATGCAAACCAGAAGCGGAGGTTCGCATAGAGCGACGTGGAAAGGTCCCACACGCCATCCGATGTTTCCAGATAGTCAGACTGGTATCCGCTCTTATAGGTCTCATCCAAGAATGACTCAGAGCAAGCCGTGAACGTCGTTGATGCAGCTACTGCCAAGAGTCCACTGTATAATATTCCATTGATTTTCATAGTTGTTTCACATTAAAGATTAAAAAGACAAATCCAAACCAAATACGAAGCCCTTGTTATAGGTAGAGCCGCCAAGGTCGAGATCCAGGAAATCTACGCTGGAGTAGATTGTAAACGGATTGTAAGCCTGCACGTACACCTTCAGATTGGACAAGCCAGCCTTGGCAATCAAGGTCTTCGGCAAGGTATAGCCCAAAGAGATGTTGCGCATCTTCAAGAAGTTGGCATCCTTATATCCCAACAGGTTGGAATAAGCATCACCGCCACTTTGGTTATAGATGGGCATCTGATACTCTGCATCGGTGTTGGATGGAGTCCAATAGCTGATGGCACGTTGATTGTAGCGACCCAACTGAGACTCACCACCGGTGCTTATCATGTATTTGAAGCGGCCGTACATCTGGAAGCTCAGCTCAATGCCTTTGTAGGTAAAGGTGTTGACCCAACCCAAAGTCCAACGGGGGTTCAGACTGCCAAGAATCACGCGGTCGTCGTCCTTGGTTATCTTATAGTCACCGTTCTGGTCTATCGGCTTCACCATTCCGGGCTTGAACTTATGGCCATTTGCATTGAACTTCTCCATCTCTGCAAGGTCTTCCGCCGTATCTTTCCACAAGCCGTCGCAGGCGATGTCGTAGTAAACGGAAATGGACTTGCCTATGAACCATGCGTTTGCAATATCATCGGTCTTGCCACTGGCCAGTTCGTCAATCTTATCCTTGGTGTATGCTGCGGACACATTGGATTCCCACATGAAATCTTTGGTCATGACCGGAATGAAGTTGAGCGTCACATCAACACCCTTGTTGGATGTCTGACCGATATTCGCCGTTGTATTGGGATAGCCCGTCAACGTCGGGATAGACATATTCAGCAGCAAGTCCTTGGTCTTTGACGTATAGAAATCCACGCTACCGCTGATCCGTCCGTCCAAGAAGCCAAAGTCTATACCCAAGTTATACTGAGTGGTTTTCTCCCATCCCAACAACTTGTTGGGCATACCGAACTGATCCTTCGTATAGTTAGGCTCATTGGTGGTGTAGAACTTCTGGTTGTCCATTCCATTGAACGGCAAGTAATCGCTCTGGATGTTTCCCAAGGTTCCGTAAGGAGATACTGCGGCGTTACCCGTCGTACCGACACCGAGACGCAGTTTCAAATTGCTTACCCACCGGACATCCTTGATGAACGACTCTTCATTGATGCGCCATGCCAACGCTGCGGAGGGGAAGAATGCCCATTTGTTGCCTTTCGACAACTGGGAGGCACCATCCCAACGACCGGAGACGGTCAACAAGTACCGGCTGTCGAAGCCGTAATTCAAGCGGACCATATAAGACTCCAACTGACGCTCCGTAATGCCGGAACTCATGCCTGCGGAATAGGAGGAGTTGGTAATGTCTATGGTACTGAAAGCATTCCATGTCCATGCAGCCTGAGGAATACCATAGGCCGACATCTGGCTGCTCTCCACATCCCACTTGGAAGCCGTATGCAGCAAGGTTGCGCCGATACTGTGCTTGTTGAACTCACGATTATAGTTCAGTTGCTGGTCGAAAGTCCAAGAGAAATCCCTTTGGTTCTTCAGGCGAGCGAAGTTCAGGCCTCCCTGGCGGGTAACGGACTCGGAGTCGATAAACACGCCCTCTCTCCAATGACGGAAGTCCGGTCCGAAGTTCAATCGGAAATTCAGACCTTTCAAGGGCTTATAGATTTCTCCGAAGTCGAACGCAGCATAGAAACTTCCCAAGGCACGGAAGGTCTGGCGCTGCTGTTGCGACTTGTTCCACTCGTCAATGACATTGTACACGTTGTCATCATTACCCGGATGCTGAATCAGATTGCCGTCAGAATCATAGGGCAAGGAATAAGCATACACGCGCTGTGCCCATCCATAGATGAATGAAGGCAGAGTAGTTGAACTTGCGCCCAGTGTAGACACGCCATATTCCTGTTCGCTCCACGAAGCGTTGATGGATGCGCCCATCTTGAACCACTTGGTAGGAGTCAGCTCTACATTCACGTTGCCGGTGTAGCGGTCGTAGGATTGGCCTTTGAACGTGCCCTCCTGACTCAAATAACCGAATGAGCCATAGGCCGAAGCCTTCTCGCTACCGCCGCTTGCGCTGATGGTGTGCTCATGGGTAATGCCGGTTTGGGTAACATAGTCTGTCCAGTCCGTGGAAGTCACCTTCGAACCGTCCCAAGTGTTACCGCTCCAGCCCTTCATGATGTTTTCGTAGGTTGTCGGGTCTACGCCTCCGAAGATTGTCGCATCAGCTTCCTGCGTCGGAGCATCTCCCGGCACGTCAACCAGACCGGCATTATACGCAGCCCAACGACGCCAAGTAATATACTCGGATGCGTTCATCATTCGGGACTTGTCATGGACATTCTGGACATTGAGCGTACCGGAATAATTCAACTGGAAGCGGCCGCTCTTGCCTTTCTTCGTCGTGACCAGTACGACACCGTTTGCACCGCGCGAACCGTAGATGGCCGTTGCCGAAGCATCCTTCAGGATGTCCACCGACTCGATGTCGCGGGGGTTCAGTGTTTCGATGGCAGAAGAAGACATCAAGGGAACACCATCCACCACGTAAAGAGGGGAATTGCTTGCAGTAATGGAACGGTTACCACGGATGCGGACACTTCCCAATTCGCCCGGACGTTCGTTCGAGGTAATATCCACACCGGCTGCCTTTCCTTGCAGTGCTTCCATTGCGTTGGTCACAGGACGTGCCTGAATTTCCTCTGATCCCACATGGGCCAAGGCTCCGGTCACGTCGCTCTTGCGCTGCACGCCGTAACCCACGACCACGATTTCCTGCAGGTTCTGGTTGTCTTCCTTCAGCACCACGTCCACCGAGGGGCCGGTGACCTTGACCCTCTGGGTGATGTAGCCGATATAGGAGATTTCCAGCACGGCACCCTTGGAGATGTTGCCCAGCGTGAAGTTGCCGTCGAGGTCGGTAATCACACCGTTGGCCGTGCCGACCACCTTGATGCTTGCACCGATAATGGCTTCACCATTGTCGTCCACTACCGTACCTTTCACGGTCTGTGCCTGCTGCACTGCGTTGGTTGCTGCATAAGCATCGCTACCCCCTATCGGAGCGCATACCAATGCCGAGCAAAGCAGAGCAACAGACCACATCGAATCTTTGCAAAATAGCTTCTTGTTCATGTCTTTGTTTGTTTGGTTAATGTAATCTGGTTAGTTTCGGTTGCAAAAGTACGGTGATTTTCGTAAACTCCACCTTGTATTTTGGTCATTGAACCGCATTTTTTGGCATTTTTTTAATAAAAAACTTAAAAGTCCTTTCCCTTCCCTTTATATTAATAAGGTGTAGGACAAATTCTATGGTTCACGGGGGAAAACCAACGCTCTGGGCTGAGAGAAAAAACTTTCCGGGCAGAGAAAAAAAATTCTCTGGGCAGGGAAATATTCCCCGCTGCCTGCATTTTTTTCGCCGCACGGCGCGGTATTGTAGATTTTTTTTATTACTTTTGCAGCCGGAAGAGCCAATAAACAAGACTACACAACCATGCAAATCAGCAAATACCTACTGGCCACAGAACGGGACGCAGAATGGGGACTCACCGTCAGCACGGTGGGGCGCGAGGAAATCGGTCCCGGCGACGACTACCCCACCAAGGGACACGCCGACGGCTACTACTTCGACCTGCAGAAGGGACGGACGCTGGACGAATACCAACTGCTCTACCAGCCCGAGGGCGAGGGCGTGTTCCGCTCCGCCCATCTCCCGGAAACGCCCATCAAGGCCGGCGACTTCTTTCTGCTCTTCCCCGGCGAATGGCACACCTACCACCCGTCCACGACCAAGGGATGGAAGAGCTACTGGATCGGCTTCAAGGGCAAGAACATGGACGACCGCGTGAAGGCGGGATTCCTGTCGCCGGAGCACCCCATCCACCACGTCGGCTTCAACCACGACATCATCGACCTCTACAACGAAGCCTACAAGACGGCCGTGGAGGAGGCCGCCTACGCCCAGCAGACCATGGCCGGCATCGTGAACCACCTCATCGGCAAGATGTACTCCCTGGAGCGGAACATCATCCTGGGCAAGGACTCCCGGTACGTGGAGCTGGCCAACAGGGCCAGACAGCGCATCCGCGAGACGCTGGAGGGCACCCTCACCATCCAGGAAATCGCGCAGGAGCTGGGCATCAGCTACTCCTCCTTCCGCAAGCTCTTCAAGGAGCACACCGGCTTCGCCCCGGCCCTCTACCAGCAGACGCTCAAGCTGCAGCGCGCCAAGGAACTGCTCTCCACCACGGACGACAGCATCAAGGAAATCGCCTACCGCCTCAACTTCGAGTCGCCGGACTATTTCTCCGCCAAATTCAAGAGCCAGACGGGCATGAAACCGTCCGACTTCAGGAATATGACCCGATAGCCAAAAACTCATGGCCTAATATCATTTTCTCTTGTCCCATGTCGCGGATTGCCGTTACCTTTGCAGCGCAAACCAACGATTAACCAATCTAAAGACACAAAACAAACATGGAACAAGCGAAATATTTCTTTGCCGTAGACCTCGGGGCCACCAGTGGCCGGACCATCATCGGCAACCTGTGCGGGGGCAAGCTCCATCTGGAGGAACTGACCCGCTTCGACAACAACCTCATCGAGACGGGCGGCCACTTCTACTGGGACATCTACGCCCTCTACTTTGAAATCATCAAGGGACTGAAACTCGTCAGCCAGCGCGGCATCCGCATCGAGAGCATCGGCATCGACACCTGGGGCTGCGACTTCGTCTGCGTGGACCGGAACGGCGCGATTCTCGGCAATCCGCTGGCCTACCGCGACCCGCACACCTCCGGCATGATGGAGCAATACTTCGGGGAGAAGGTCAGCAAAGAGCAGGTCTACGGGAAGACGGGCATCCAGTTCATGAACTTCAACTCGCTCTTCCAGCTCTACGCCATGCGCAAGGCCGGCAACGTGGCGCTGGAGCACGCCGAAAAGGTGCTCTTCATCCCCGATGCCCTCAGCTATATGCTCACCGGACAGGCCGTCTGCGAATACACCGTGGCCTCCACCTCGCAGATGCTCAACCCCAACACCAAGGACTTGGACGGGGAACTGGTGGAGAGCCTCGGCCTGAAGCGCAGCCAGTTCGGCGCAATGACCGCCCCGGCCACCGTCATCGGCACACTCACCGAAGAGATACAGAAGCTGACAGGGCTGGGAGCCGTCCCCGTGATTGCCGTGGCAGGCCACGACACGGCCAGTGCCGTTGCCGCCGTACCGGCCAAGAACGAGAAGTTCGCCTATCTCAGTTCCGGCACCTGGAGCCTGATGGGCATCGAGACCCCGAAGGCCATCATCAACGAGAGGAGCTACGACCTCAACTTCACCAACGAGGGCGGCATCGAGGGCACGACGCGCTTCCTCAAGAACATCTGCGGAATGTGGATTTACGAGCGTTGCCGCAAGGAATGGACTGACGCTCCGAAGTCTCACGCAGAACTGCAGGCCGAAGCGATGAAGCAGCCGGCCTTCCGGAGCCTCATCAATCCGGACGACGCCGCATTCGCCAACCCTCCGTCCATGATAGAGGCCATCCGGACGTATTGCCGAAAGACGGGTCAGCACGTGCCGGAGGGCTACGCGGAAATCTGCCGCTGCATCTTCGACAGTCTGGCACTGCGCTACCGCCAGGTGTTCACGTGGCTCAAGGAGTTTGCCGACTTCGACATCGACGTGCTCCACATCATCGGCGGCGGCTCGTTGAACAACTATCTCAACCAGTTCACCGCCGACAGCTGCGGCGTGACCGTGCTGGCCGGGCCGCAGGAGGGCACCGCCATCGGCAACGTCATGCTGCAGGCCAAGGCTTCCGGTCTGGTCAAGGACATCCGGGAGATGCGCGGCATCATCGCACAGTCGCTGGAACTGAAGCGGTTCGAGCCGCAGGACAAGGCCGTGTGGGACGAAGCCTACGGGACATTCCTGGAAATCTCTGAAAAGTAAAAACAACAACTATAAAACTGAAAAACATGAAAGCAGATTTGATCTTAAAGAATTACGAGATTGCAAAAGAGCGTTACGCCGCTCTCGGTGTGAATACGGACAAGGCCATCGAGACCTTGGAGAAGACCCCCATCTCCCTGCACTGCTGGCAGGCCGACGACGTGGTGGGCTTCGAGCGCGGCGAGGCCGCTTCGGGCGGCATCCAGAGCACGGGCAACTACCCCGGCAAGGCCCGCAACATCGAGGAACTGCGCCAGGACATCGAGAAGGTGAAGAGCCTGCTGGCCGGCACCTTCCGCCTCAACCTCCACGAAATCTACGGCGAGTTCGGCGGCAAGCAGATTGACCGCAACGAGGTCGGCGTGGAGCAGTTCCAGGGCTGGATGCAGTGGGCCAAGGAAATGGACATGAAGCTCGACTTCAACTCCACGTCCTTCTCCCATCCGTTGAGCGGCGACCTCTCGCTCTCCAACCCCGACCCGGCCATCCGCGGCTTCTGGATCGAGCACACCAAGCGTTGCCGACGCATCGCCGACGCCATGGGCAAGTACCAGAACGACCCGTGCATCATGAACATCTGGGTGCACGACGGCAGCAAGGACCTGACCGTGGAGAAGGGACGCTACCGCGAAATCCTGAAGAACTCGCTCGACGAGATTCTCGCAGAGCACCTTCCCAACATGAAACCCTGTCTGGAAGCCAAGCTCTTCGGCATCGGACTGGAGGCCTACACCGTGGGTTCCCACGACTTCTATGCCGGCTACTGCGCCAAGAACAACGTGATGTACACCCTCGACACCGGCCACTATGAGCCGACGGAGAACGTGTCCGACGCCGTTTCCGCCCTCTTGCTCTTCGTGCCCGAACTGATGCTCCACGTGTCGCGCCCCATGCACTGGGACTCCGACCACGTGACGCTCTTCGACGACAACACGCGCAACCTCTTCTCCGAACTGGTGCGTGCCGATGCCCTCGACCGCGCCCACATCGGACTGGACTACTTCGACGGCTCCATCAACCGCATCGGGGCCTACATCATCGGTGTGCGCGCCGCACAGAAGTCGCTGCTGCAGGCCTTCCTCGAACCGCTCGACACACTGCGCAAGTACGAGGACGAGGGCAAGCTCTTCCAGCGTCTGGCCCTGCTGGAGGAAGAGAAGACCCTGCCGTTCGGTGCCGTCTACGACTACTTCAACCTGAAGCACAACATTCCCGTGGGCGAGGAGTACATCGCCGACATCGAGAAGTACGAGGCAGAGGTATTGGCAAAGAGAAACTAATCTATGGAAACAATCATAGGGCTTCTTATCATAGCGGCTGGGGCGTTCTGCCAATCCAGCTGCTATGTGCCCATCAACAAGATCAGGGACTGGAGCTGGGAGTCCTACTGGATGGTGCAGGGCGTGTTCGCATGGCTCGTACTGCCCTTCCTGGGTGCGCTGCTCGCCGTGCCTGCGGGCCACGGCTTCTGCGAGATGTTCGCCGGCTGCGGCTTCAACGTGGCCATGACCATGCTCTTCGGGGTGCTCTGGGGCGTGGGCGGACTGACCTTCGGCCTCTCCATGCGCTACCTCGGCGTGGCCCTCGGCCAGAGCATCGCCCTCGGCACCTGCGCCGGACTGGGCACCATCATGGGGCCTGTGCTCTTGAACATCTTCTTCCCGGAGATGGACGCGCTCTCGTCGCTCACCTTCAGCGTCATCCTCGGCGTGGTGGTCACGCTCGCGGGCATCGCCATCATCGGCATGGCCGGTTCGATGAAATCCGCCTCCCTCTCGGAGGAGGAGAAGCGGGCAGCGGTGAAGGACTTCAACTTCCCCAAGGGACTGGCCATCGCCCTGTTGGCCGGCTTCATGAGCGGCTGCTTCAACGTGGGACTGGAGTTCGGAAAGGACATCAACTTCGGCGACCTGACGCCGGATATGTACAAGACACTGCCTGCCACCTTCCTCGTCACGCTCGGCGGCTTCCTCACCAACGCGGCCTACTGCTTCTACCAGAACGGCAAGAACCGCACGTGGGGCGACTACCGGAAGAAGGCCGTATGGGGCAACAACCTCGTGTTCTGCGCCTTGGCCGGAGCCTTGTGGTACAGCCAGTTCTTCGGCCTCTCCTTGGGCAAGGGATTCCTCACCGACTCCCCCACCCTCATGACGCTCTCCTTCTGTATTCTGATGGCACTCAACGTGGTGTTCTCCAACGTCTGGGGCATCATTCTGAAGGAGTGGAAAGGCTGCTCGCAGAAGACCATCGTGACGCTGACCGTCGGCATCATCGTGCTCATCATCTCCTGCTTCCTGCCGCAGCTCGTGTAAGCCGCACGGCAGATTAATTCAACACTCAACATTCAACATTCAACATTCAACATTCAACAATATTAGTGATGCAATATTTTAAAAACAAATTCAATACAACCCTTTGCTAGTAAGG
>CAVJNH010000076.1:0-12304 GCA_963651005.1 Oscillibacter sp. MSJ-31 | reverse complement strand
CTTTTTAGTTCGACTTTTTGTGGATTTCCACACTTTTAAGGACGACTTTTTGTGGATTTATACATTTTTAAGGACGACTTTTGCGGTATTGCCAATGAAAAATAGTAACTTTGCGGCATAAAACATTCAAATAGTCAGACTATTATGAAGCGAGAAGCCATCAAGGAACTATATCTGTGGAAGGAGAGCGGCGACCGAAAGCCGCTCATCATGCTCGGAGCACGCCAAGTAGGGAAGACCTGGCTGATGCAAGAATTTGCCAAGGAAGCCTATTCCAAGTATGCCTACGTGAACTTCGAGGACAATGACACACTCAGGGGATTGTTCGAGCATGACTTTGACATTCCGCGCATCATCGCCAGTCTGGAATGGGCCACGGGAGTGGGCATCGACGAGAACACGCTCATCCTACTTGACGAGATACAAGAGGCCACGCGAGGCATCACGGCCCTCAAGTATTTCGCAGAGAAAGCTCCACAATATCATGTGATGGCAGCAGGCTCATTGTTGGGCATTGCCATGCACAAGAGCGATTCGTTCCCCGTGGGCAAGGTGGACTTCATACATCTTTATCCCCTCTCCTTCTTTGAGTTTCTGGAAGCGATAGGGGAAAAGAAGATGGTGGACTTGCTCCAGGCAAAGGAATGGCCGATGATGACGATGTTCAGAAACAAGTTTGAGGAACGCCTGCGCCAATACTATTTCGTGGGCGGTATGCCTGCCGCCGTTTCTTCCTTTGTCAGCGACAACAACTTGGGCAAGGTCAGGACGATACAGAACGCGATACTGGAGGCTTACGAACGGGATTTCTCCAAGCACGCTCCAGCCATCGAGGTGCCGCGCATCAGGATGGTATGGCATTCCATTCCTGCCCAACTCGCCAAGGAGAACAAGAAGTTTGTCTATGGAGCAGTGAAAGAGGGTGCCCGCGCCAAAGACTTCGAGTTGGCGATAGAATGGCTGAAGGACGCAGGGCTTGTCTATAAAGTGAACCGTTGCAAGAAAGCCCAGTTGCCCTTGGCGGCATACGAAGACTTCTCGGCCTTCAAAATGTTCTTGTCGGACATCGGCTTGATGTGCGCCATGAGCAATGTGCCAGTCCAAAGTCTATTGGGCGGCAACGTGCTTTTCTCCGACTTCAAGGGAGCCTTGACGGAGCAATATGTCTTGCAGCAAATGAAGACGCTTCCCTCCCTGTCCATTTACTATTGGTCGGCCGAAAATTCCCGTGGAGAGATTGATTTCCTGTTGCAACAGGAGGAGAAGATTCTCCCGATAGAAGTGAAGGCCGAGGAAAACCTCCAGGCCAAGAGTCTCCGCGCCTTCGTGGACCGCAACCCCGGCTTGCAAGGCATCCGCCTGTCCATGTCGCCATACCGCGAGCAAGACTGGCTCACCAATTACCCGCTCTATTCCGTGTTGGCGATGTTCGGATAGACAAGACTATAGATTTAGACGCATAAAAAAATAGCAGTATGAGAAAAAAGTCAAGAGAAATGGATGGGCAGTGGGCATTGGAAGTGATGCACCGTGCTCCGTATATCACCGTGAGTTTCATCGATGCCGAGGGCAAGGCATACGGCCTGCCGCTTTCTTTGGCCTCCGACGACGAGGTGCACTGGTACTTCCATTGTGCCTTGGAGGGCAAAAAACTGGAGGCCATCAAGGTGCATCCGGAAGTGTGCCTCTCTGCCGTGACGCGCTGCACCCCCACGGTGGGACCGAAAGACGGCGACTTTACGCTTCAATACCACTCGGCCACCGCTTTCGGAAAAGCGGAACTGGTAGAAGACGATGAGGAGAAAGTCCATGGCCTGCGCCTGATTTGCGAGCGTTTCCTGCCCGGACACATGGATGCTTTTGAGCGCAGCATTGCCCGTTCACTGGGACGAACGGCAGTGGTCAGAATCACTTTGACGGAGCCGCCCGTGGGCAAGCGCAAACAATATGACAAGAATGGCGAGGAACTCAAGTACGGAAGGATGGCAACGCCTGTGGTCTCAAAACAAGAACCCTAAAAACGCTAAAGACACATGGAGATGGAGATGAGCGAAGAGGCACAGTTTCTGCTCTCCGACGGACAGGAGGAGGGCAACGAATGACAAGCACGCCAACCGCTTTCCGTAGCTCTTGTTATGAAAGCAAAACGGAGGACGTGACAGCCCTCCGTTTTGTATTCATAGAAACATCCGTTTTTATTTGATGTTCGGCTCTTCCAGACCGAGTCCTTTCTTCTTGTCGACCGCTTTCAGCAGGAAGCCGAGGAACAGGGCGGCCACGCCCAGGCAGGCCAGCATGATGAGTGGGGCGGTGTAGTCGAACTTCGTGGGGTCGGTGACACCGGGGTTCGACCGGTCAAGCACCTTGCCGATGAGCAGGGGGAACAGCCACAGGCCAATGTTCTGAATCCAGAAGATGAGGGCGTAGGCCGATCCGATGACCTTGGCATCGACGAGTTTGGGCACGCTGGGCCACAGGGAGGCCGGCACGAGCGAGAACGAACTGCCCAGCACCAGTATGGTGGCGTAGGCGACGACGATGCCTCCCACGTCGTTGCCCTTGAACAGGGGCAGGACGAAAGCGAAGGTCAGATGGCAGGCGATGAGCAGCAGCGATCCGAGCACCAGCATCGAGGCAGCCTTGCCCTTGTAGTCGACGTAGTTGCCGAGGATGGGTGTGATGAGCACGGCCAATAGGGGGAACACCGCGAAAATGCTCTCGGCAGACTGGCGCATATAGCCCATATAGCAGTAGGTGAGAAGGGCAAGGACGGACACGCCGAGCAACAGATACTGCCGACGCTTGACCTTCTGGAAATTGCTGGCGAAACCTGCGGCGGCCACGATGAGCATGATGGCATACTGCACGACGGTTACCGTGGAACTGGCCCAGAACGAGTCAGCCGACGGCTCGTGGAGCGTCAGGTTGCACTGCAACATATTGACTGCATATTTCTGGAAGGGGAAGATGGCGGAATAGTAGAGCACGCATAGCAGGGCTACAAGCCAGAAGCCGCTGGAGGTGAGAATCTGTCCGAGGTCGCTGATCTTGAAGGGGTCGTCCTTCTCTTCGGCCTCGCCGGTCTGGCTGTCGAGCTTCCGGTCCATGAAGAAATAGACGATGCACATGATGAGGGCGATGCAGAGCAGCACCACGCCGAAAGCGACGCTGCGGCTGACGCTGACCTCACCGCCGAGCTTGGCGAAGAAGGGCGAGAAAATCATGCAGGTGGCCACGCCCAGACGGGCCAACGCCATCTCGGAACCCATGGCCAGTGCCATCTCGCGCCCCTTGAACCATTTCACGATGCCGCGGCTCACGGTGATGCCGGCCATCTCGCAGCCGCACCCGAAAATCATGAAGCCGCAGGCGGCAAACTTGGCCGAAGCGGGCATTCCCTCATAGAAAGGCGATACGCCCAGTTCGTCGAACACGGGGATGTAGTTGAGGTGGGTGGTGAACCAGGTTTCCAGACCGCTGCCTGCAAAGGAGTCGGCCACGGCGTACCACTTGATTACGGCACCGACCAGCATGACGGCTGCGGAGAGTACGGCAGTGAAGCGCACGCCCATCTTGTCGAGGATGATGCCTGCGAAGATGAGGAAGAATACGAATACGTTGAGGAACACCTCCGAACCCTGCATGGTGCCGAAAGCGGTGGAGTCCCACCCCCGGTATTCCTGCATGAGGTCCTTGATGGGTGAGAGGATGTCCATGAAGATATAGCTGCAGAACATGGCGAGGGCGAGCAGCAGGAGGGCTGTCCAGCGCATGGCCGCAGAATCTCTCAGTGTCTTTTGAATTGCTTGTGTCATTGTAGTATGATGTGGAAAGTTTGTCTATGGTGTGGAGAGGGAGGGCGCAATCATTGCTTCAACCAGCGGTCAAGCCAGCCGAAGAAGGTGCGCTGCCAGAGAATGCCGTTCTGGGGCTTCAGCACCCAATGGTTCTCGTCGGGGAAGATGAGCAGCTCGGCAGGAATGCCGCGCAGACGTGCGGCGTTGAAGGCTCCCATACCCTGATTGTAGACGATGCGGTAGTCCTTTTCGCCGTGGATGCAGAGGATGGGGGTGTCCCATTGTTCCACAAACCGGTGGGGCGAGTTCTCGTAGGTCTTGGCTGCGCGCGCCGTGCGGTCTTTGCGCCAGTAGGCATCGTCATACTCCCAGTTGCTGAAGAACACCTCCTCGGTGTCGGTGTACATGGATTCGAGATTGAACGCTCCGTCGTGGGCGATGAAAGCCTTGAAACGCTTGTTGTGGTGGCCGGCCAGATAGTAGACGCTGAAACCGCCGAACGACGCACCGACGCAGCCCAGACGGTCTTTGTCGACGAAGGGCAGGTTGCGGGCGGCATCGTCAATGGCCGACAGGTAGTCGTCCATGCACTGTCCGGTCCAGTCGCCGGAAATCTGTTCCTTCCACTCCTGTCCGAAGCCGGGCAGTCCGTGGCGGTTGGGAGCCACGACCACATAGCCGTTGGCCGCCATAATCTGGAAGTTCCAGCGGTAGCTCCAGAACTGCGAGACGGGGCTTTGCGGGCCGCCCTCGCAGAAGAGCAGGGTGGGGTATTTCTTGCCTTCCTCATAGTTGGCGGGCAGCATGATCCAGACGAGCATTTCCTTGCCGTCGGTGGTCTTCACCCAACGCTGCTGCATCTTGCCGAAGGTCAGTTGGTCGAGGATGTGCTTGTTCTCCTGGCTGATCTGTTCTATCCGGGTCTTTTCGATGTTCTTGCCGGGCGTGACCATATAGATGTCGGTGGGGGCGGAAAGGCTCTGCCGGGTGGTGAGGATGCGCTTGCCGTCGTTGGCCAGCTGGAGCGAAGTCCAGTCTGCCCAGTCTCCGGTCAACTGGTTCACCGCACCCTTGCGATCCACACGGTACATATTGCAGCAACCGTGCCATACGCTGAGGAAATAGAACCGGGCTGCCTTGTCCTTGGCCGGTGCCCAGCAGAAAGCATCGACATCCGAGGGGTGGGCAATGTATTCGCTTGTGCCGTTCTCCAGCGAATAAACGCAGAGGCGGTTGAGGTCTGCCTCATAGCCGTCGCGCGCCATCGACTGCCAGGCGATGTATTTGCCGTCGGGCGAGAACTGCGGGTTCTGGTCGTAGCCGGCGTGAGCCTGCGGGTCGGCGTTGACGGCCTGGTCGGCATAGGTGTGCGTCTTGTCAGTGGCGGGTTCCTGCCTGCCGTCCGGTTTGCAGAGGTTGCGCGTCTTGCGGGTCGCGGTGTCGTAGAGGAAGATGTCGGAGTCGGTAGACGTGGCATAGTCCGCACCGGTCTTCTTGCGGCAGGTGTAGGCGATGGTCTTTGAGTCGGGACTCCACGCCAACTGCTCGATGCCGCCGAACGGCTCCATGGGACATTCGAACGGCTCGCCCTCCAGAAGGTCTACGCCGTCTCCGATGCCCTCGGCCGTCACACTGGCCACGAAGGGGTGCTGGATGCTCTCCACATAGTGGTCCCAGTGGCGGTACATCAGGTCGGTGACGCGGCGGCCTGTGGCCAACGGCAGGTCGTCCGGATTCTTCTGGATAATTTCGTGAAAGGGCAGAGACTGGATGAGGATGACCTTCGTGCCGTCGGGCGAGAACTTGAAACCCTCCACCTTGCCGCCGGTCTTGGACAGTTGCCGCCGGTCACTGCCGTCGGCCCGCATCGTCCAGATGTCGCCGTCGCAGTTGAAGGCGATGGTCTCGGCATTGAGCCATGTGGGGTCGGTCTCGTTCTTGCTGCTCTTGGTGAGCTGGCGCTGCTGACTGCCGTCGGCGTTCATGATGCAGAGCACCTGATGCCCTTTGTTGTGCTTCACGCTGTAGTAGCCTACCTGATAGACCACCTGCCGGCCGTCGGGCGATGCGGCCACCGTGCCGATGCGCCCCATGGCCCAGAGGGCTTCGGGAGTCATCATCCGGCTTTCGAGCTTGATATTGCTTTTTCCGATGTTCACGTTGTCTTGTGCTTCTGCCGTCCCTCCGCCCGTGGCGAGCAGGGTTGCGGCGATGAGTGTAGTCAGTTTGTTCATAGTCAGGATGTGTTATTTCTTCTTGATGGGGTCGCAGGTCAGTCCGCAACCCAGTTTCTTGAAAATCTTCCGGTCTACTTCGCTGAGCATCACGGTGCTGTGGACCTGACAGCCGCGCAGCCGCGGCAGTTGTTCCAGTGCCCGGCGGCAGTTCTGGTCGTGCTCCGAAAGGACGGAGAGTGCCACCAGAATCTCGTCGGTATGCAGCCGGGGGTTGCTGGCACCGAGAAATTCCGTTTTGGTCTTCTGTATGGGTTCTATCATGCTCTGCGGAATGAGCTTCACGTCGTGGCCGATGCCTGCCAGATGCTTGGTGGCGTTGAGCAGCAGGGCGGCGCAGCAGCCGAGCAGTGGACTTGACTTGGCGGTGATGATCGTGCCGTCGGCCAGTTCTATGGCAGCCGAGGTGTGTCCGGTCTCGGCCTTTTTCTGTGCCGCAGCCATGGTGGTTCTGCGCGTGGCCGTGGTAATCTTGGCCTGGTTGAAGAGCATCGGGATTTTGTTGACCTCGTTCTCATTGTCGGCCCCGTCAGCCAGCTTGTTGGTGGCGGTGTAGTAGCGGCGGACAATCTCGTCTTTTGAAGCCTGACAGCAGACCTCATCGTCGGAGATGCAGAACCCCACCATGTTGACACCCATGTCGGTGGGCGACTTATAGGGATTCACGCCGTAGATGCCCTCGAAGAGCGCGTTGAGCACGGGGAAAATCTCGATGTCGCGGTTGTAGTTGATGGCCACCTGTCCGTAGGCTTCCATGTGGAACGGGTCTATCATGTTGACATCGTTGAGGTCGGCGGTCGCTGCCTCATAGGCGATGTTGACCGGATGCTTCAGCGGAAGGTTCCAGACGGGGAAGGTCTCGAACTTGGCGTAGCCTGCCCTTACGCCGCGCTTGTTCTCGCCGTAGAGCTGGCTGAGACACACAGCCATCTTGCCGCTGCCGGGCCCCGGGGCGGTGACGATGACGAGCGGACGCCGGGTCTCGACAAAATCGTTCTTGCCGAAGCCGTTGTCGGAGGCGATGAGTGCCACGTTGTGCGGATAGCCGTCGATGAGGTAGTGGACATACGACTGGATTCCCATACGCTCCAGCCGGCGGCGGAACGCATCGGCGGCGCGCTGTCCGTCGTAGTGGGTGATGACGACGGAGCCGACCGTGAAGTCGCGGCTCATAAATTCGTCGCGCAGCCGGAGCACGTCCTCGTCGTAGGTGATGCCGAGGTCGGCGCGCACCTTGTTCTTCTCAATGTCTTCGGCACTGATGACAATGACGATTTCCAGACTGTCGCGCAGTTGGCCGAACATCCGCAGCTTGCTGTCGGGCTTGAACCCGGGCAGCACGCGCGAGGCGTGGTGGTCGTCGAACAGCTTGCCACCCAGCTCCAGATAGAGCTTGCCGTCGAACTGTGCGATGCGCTCGCGGATGTGTTCGGACTGAATCTTGAGGTATTTGTCGTTGTCGAAACCTGTTTTCATCGGGTAAGGGCTGTCCGTGGTCATTTCTTGCGGAGGTTGTTGCGCTGGCGCTGCAGTTCCTCCTGCTGCTTCTGGAGGGCTTCCAGCCGCGCGGCCAGTCCGCTCTGCTTCTTCGGGTTGTTCTTGTTGGCCTGATAGTTGGCCTCAAGGATGGCGAGGAGCTTCTTGTCGTCGGTGGTCTTGCGGAGAATCCACATGATGCTGGCCGAGAAGAACAGCGAGATGAAGTAATAGAAGTTCAGACCGCTGGAGTAGTCGTTGAAGATGAAGAAGAACATGACGGGCATGAGGTACATCATCCACTGCATCATCTTCATCTGTTCCGCCTGCTGTCCGACCATCTGGTCGCGCTGTTGGCGCATGGAAATCCACGTGTAGCCGATCTGTGCGACGCAGAAAAGGATGCAGGTGAGCGAGAGGTGGTCGCCGATGCCCCAGATCTGGGTGCCCCATTCCACGATGGGGTCGTAGGTGGAGAGGTCTTCCATCCACAGGAAACTTTGTCCGCGCAGCTGTATGGCATTGGGCACGAACCAGAACATCGCAATCCAGATGGGCATCTGGATGAGCATGGGCAGACAGCCGCCCATCGGGCTTACGCCGTATTTGGAGTAGAGCGACATCATCTCCTGCTGTTTCTTCATCTGGTCCTCGGGCTTGTCGTACTGCTTGGTGGCCTCTTCGAGTTTCGGCTTCAGCACGCGCATCTTGGCCGACGACATATAGCTTTTCTTCACCATCGGGTAGGTGATGGCCTTGAGGATGATGGTGATGAGAATCAGCACCACACCCATGCTGAAGCCCAGACTGGCCAGGAAATCGAACACGTAGAGCGTGAACCAGCGGTTGATCCACCGGAACAGGGTCCATCCGAGGTTGACGAGCTGTTCCAGGTCGAGGTCTTTGCCGAACTGGCTCTGCGTTTCCACGCTCTGGATGAGGCGGAAGTCGTTGGGGCCGATGTACATCTCGAACTCCGAGGCTTTGGCTCCGGTGGGGTCAAAGGCCGTCTTGAGCTTGGCGTCAAACTGTTTCAGGTAGCCGGTGCCTTTCTCCTGCGAGAGGCTGGAGAACGAGGCGTTGCCCGAGAAATTGTCCTTGGAGATGAGGGCTACGCTGAAGAACTGGTTGCGGAAGGCCACCCAATCGAGGGCCTTCTCGACGGTTTCCGACTGGTCGCCCGACTCGGAGAGGTTGTCCGTGCCGCCGTTGCTCTCCTTATAGAATACGGAGGTGTAGCGGTTCTCGAAGGAATGTCCCTTCTCGTGCTGCCGGCAGTGGTCAGTCCATTCCATCTCCATTTCCCGGTAGGAGGGCGAAAAGGCTTTGGCCAGCCCCTGTGCCTGAAGGGAGAAATGGAGCATATAGCTGTCGCCGAGGCGGTATTTCATGATGAGCTGGCCGCCGTTGCTGGCCGTTGCCGTCAAGGTCACGGTGGAGTCGGTCTGTTCCGACGGGACGAAATAGAGGTCGGCGGTGACGATGTTGTCCTCTTTGCCGGAAAACAGGAAATTCAGGTTCTGGTCCTTGCCGTCGAAGAGCGTCAGGTCTTTCGCACCGTCGAGGTCTTTGAAGCCGAGGATGCGCGCCTTGCGCACCACGCCGCCCTTGGTGTCGAGCGTCAGTTCCAGTTTGCTGTTCTTCAGCGTCACCTGTTGCGAGGTGCCTTGCAGGGCGGAATAGAAGAGGGCCGTGGTGTCTGCCGCCGCTGCCGCCTCCTGCTGCTTCCTGGCGTGGGCTTCCTGTGCGGCAGCCTTTTTCGCTTGCTCCTGAAGCGCGGCTGCGATGGAGTCTTGTCGGCGTGCGGCTTCAATCTGCTCCTGCGAGGGACTGTTGTACCAACTGAACCCAATCAGCACGAGGGCGATGAGGATGAAACCGATGAGGGAGTTCTTGTTCATTTCTTGTCGTTTTGTTCGTTCTGGTTATTGCTTGTTGCTATTGCAGTCTTGACGAAGTCGAGGAAGAGCGGATGGGGGTGGAGCACGGTGGACTGGTACTCCGGATGGAACTGCGTGCCGATGTACCATTTGAGTCCCGGAATCTCGACAATCTCCACGAGGTCGCTCTCGGGGTTGCGCCCGACGCACTGCATCCCGTTGCGTTCAAACTCCTTGATGTAGTCGTTGTTGAACTCGTAGCGGTGGCGGTGGCGCTCCTGGATGTGCTCTTTCTTATAGATGTCGAAGACGCGGGAACCCTGCCGCAGCAGGCAGTCGAAAGCACCGAGGCGCATGGTTCCGCCCATGTTGGTGATGTCCTTCTGCTCTTCCATGATGTCGATGACGTTGTGCGTGGTCTTCTCGTCCATCTCCCGGCTGTTGGCATCGGCGTAGCCCAGCACGTTGCGGGCAAACTCGATGACGATCATCTGCATGCCGAGGCAGATGCCGAACGTGGGAATGTCGTGGACGCGCGTATAGTGGGCGGCAATGATCTTGCCCTCGATGCCGCGCTGTCCGAATCCCGGACAGATGACGATGCCGTCCTGTCCGGCCAGCTTCTCCGCCACGTTCTCCTCGGTGATGTTCTCCGAGTTGATGAAGGTCAGCACGGTCTTGTGGTCGTTGTACACGCCGGCCTGCAGCAGACTCTCGCGGATGCTCTTGTAGGCATCCTGCAGGTCGTATTTCCCCACCAGTCCGATATGTACCTCCTCGGTGGCCTTGCTGCGCCGGTCGAGGAAACTCCTCCACGGCCCGAGGCCCGGTGTCGGCCCCACCTCCATGTCCATCTTGCGGAGGATGGCGGTGTCGATGCCCTGGTTCTGCATGTTGACAGGCACCTCGTAGATGCTCGGCAGGTCTTCGCTCTGGATGACGCAGTCGTAGTCGACATTACAGAAGGCAGCCACCTTGCGGCGCACGTCGTCGCTGAGGTGCTTCTCGGTGCGGAGCACGAGGATGTCGGGCTGGATGCCCACGCTCTGCAGTTCCTTGACGGAGTGCTGTGTGGGTTTGGTCTTGAGCTCGCCGGCTGCGCGCAGGTAGGGCACATAGGTCAGATGCACGTTGATGGCATTCTTTCCCAGTTCCCATCTCAACTGGCGGATGGCCTCCATGAAAGGCGCACTCTCGATGTCGCCGATGGTGCCGCCTATCTCGGTGATGACGAAGTCGTAGTGGTATTTCTCTCCCAAGAGCTTGACGTTGCGCTTGATTTCGTCGGTGATGTGGGGCACCACCTGGATGGTCTTTCCCAGATAGTCGCCGTGGCGTTCCTTGTCGATGACGGCCTTGTATATCCGTCCTGTCGTCAGCGAATTGGCCTTGGTGGTCTGGATGCCGGTGAACCGCTCGTAGTGGCCGAGGTCGAGGTCTGTCTCCATGCCGTCCACGGTGACGTAGCACTCCCCGTGTTCATAGGGGTTCAGCGTGCCCGGGTCGATGTTGATGTAGGGGTCGAATTTCTGGATAGTGATGTTGTAGCCGCGGGCCTGCAAGAGCTTTCCGATGGAGGATGAGATGATGCCCTTGCCCAGTGACGAAACCACGCCACCCGTGACAAAGATGTATTTTGTGTGTGTCATATAAAATATAGTATAATTACTAACAAGGTGCAAAGGTAGTGCAAACCGAGCGAAATACAAAGAGAAACGCAGTTTTTCTTTTATTTCCGAGGTGCAGCCTACCTAAGGGCGAAGCCCAAAGGTACGAATAAGTGAGCGTGAGTACCTTCGCTTGTGCTCCGCGCAGGTTGTCTGCACCGCAACCTTAAATATTCTTTTTACGGTAGGACGCAATGATTTCCTCTATTTGCGGCTTTAGGACGGGAATGATGTTCTTCGCCACGTCCCAGACGATATAGTAGTTGACACCCATATAGTCGTGTATCAGCTTGTCACGCATACCGGCCATCTCCCGCCACGAAATACTCTGCCAAGCATATTTCACGTCGGCGGGTATTTTCTTGGTTGCCTCGCCGATGATGGAAAGGCTTCGGGTGACAGCCCGCTTCAAGGTCTCGTCGCGCAGGAACTCCTCCATCGTCATCCTGTCGGTTACGACGGAGCGCACATAGATGCACTCGTCAAGGATGTGCTGCAGATAGGGTATGTAGAATTTATACATATTCCACTTCGTTCAAGATATTCGGACCGATATAGGGGCTGAGTCCTTTTCGGGTTACGACATCAAGCCGGTGATGCTTGAAATGCTCTTGCAATATCTGGCAGGCAACAATGAAATTCGGGTATGTCTCCTGTCCTGTCTCGAAGTCCAAGAGGATGTCTACATCGCTTTTGGCCGTATTCTCTCCGCGCACCGTGGAGCCGAACAGCCCCAACTGGCTGACACCAACGTCGCTGAGTTGGCTTTTCAGCGCATACAAGCGTTTCAAAACAGAACTTTTCTTCATTGTGACTTCAATCTTTCTGCAAAGATAAACCTTTTTCCCGATACCGCCAAATTTTGGGCCGCTTTTCCTCTGCTGAGTCGCGACAAAATAAGCCGAAGGACAAATTTTGGAGCAGCGAACTTCTAACGCACCACTTGACCCCTGAAATCGTTTCACTCGAGTGAAACGATCAAATCACTCGGGTGAATCGATCAATTCACTCGAGTGGCGGTTTTTGCCCCCTCGTTTCAACAACCCTCGGCATCAGCCAAACAACCCCATGCTCTTCGACTGTCGGTGGGGAGCCTGTGCGTGGGAGCGTGCCGACTTAAAACTCAGCCAGAACCTAAGGGCGAAGCCCGGTTCATCCCTCCTTGATGATCCAACCGCCGATGGTGCGCTGTTGACTGTCGTAGTTGACACCAATCTTGAAGAGCCGTTTGCCGTCGGCGGTGTAGGGAA
>CAVJNH010000075.1:0-12906 GCA_963651005.1 Oscillibacter sp. MSJ-31 | reverse complement strand
ATGGTTGAGGGCGGCTCTGATACGGCGGCCCTTACCGATGCCGAGATACAGGCGGCGTTGGATGCTTACCCGGGCAAATGGAAGAAAGCAAAGTTGTTCCTGCTCGAAAGCCTGATGAGGCGTTTTGCCTACGAGGTGGACACCAAGACAGGCCCTCTATCTCTCAACATGCAGGAACGAGCAAAGCTGTGGCGTGAGGATTGGGAGGCTTTGAAGAAGGAAGTGAAAGCAGAAAGCTCCACGGTTCCGAATTCAATGATTGATTCAATCAAAAAGCCGCCTTATTTCTATGCTGGCATGCAGGAGAATATCCGAACATGCAATGAGTCAGGAGGCCACCGATGATAAGCACGAGATACATGTACTTGCGCCCGGGAAACATGTTCAAGCGGTTTATCATCGAGAACAACGAGGAAACTGTCGGAGAGTTCGGGCGGCCAAAGGCTGCATACAGAGACGAGCCGGACAAAGAATTGAAAGGCTGCCTCGCTGATGCGACCGAGAACGACCGTGAGCGATGGAAACAGCTGCAGCACCCGATCACGCATACCATTGTGCAGCGCGGCCTTCCTCTTGCAAAGGAGGAGGACAGACTGATACTGGGCGACCGGGTATTCATCGTTCATGCCGTTGATGACTGCGGTAGCCTCGGCATCACAACAATCTATTACGCAGAGGAAAGGAAAGACCTGAAATGAGACTGTGGATAGACACTGAGACGAATACGGCCGGCAGGACTGTACAAGCCAAAGTAAGCGAGATGGTTGCGGACGTAGACCGTCAGGTTGTATCCAGAGCAACACGGGCGGTCAATGCCCTGCGTAACGCTGAGCTTGAAGTGCTTCGCGGCCAGAGAAGCGGAAAACGATACAGAAAATATCCGTTCCGCTCATACTACACGGCATCAGCTCCCGGAGAGCCGCCTGCCAGACGTACCGGCAACCTCCGCTTGCACTGGAACGGCACAGTCGAGACATCGCCTCGCGGAAGTGGGGTTGAAGTCAAGGCGGTGCTGGAAAGTCAAGAGAAATATGCTATCTGGCTCGAAGAAGGAACAAGCAAGATGGCACCGCGCCCGTTCCACCAGAGGATTCTCGACAGAGCCAAACCGGAAATTGAAAAGATTTACTCGGAGGCTTACAGGTAGGAGGGGATAAATGGAACTGATTATTGATACAACAAAAAAAGCCTTCGACACAACACTGGTGGCGAAGGGATATCTGGTATATGCCAAGCATCGCTCTTGGAATGACGGCCACAGCGGCATAGTAACCGCAGTGACAGAGGATAAGCTGACTGTTCAGTACCACCCGGAAATCGGCAATGTGATGAATCATTTCTTCATTCCTGCCACAGAGGTAGCGGATGGAGAGTGGCTTCTTCGCTGGTCTAAGGATTTGAGTGAGATTGGCGAGGTAAGCATGACGGAGGACGGCGATGGGGATTGAGGAGCTGCTTTATAACCGTTTGAGTACCTACGAGCCGCTCACAAAGCTGCTTGCCACCTACGGCGGACGCCCAGCTGTATTCTTTCAGTCTGCGCCGGAGGATGGACAAAAGGGCTGGGGCGGAAAAACGCAGTATCCGAGGCTCGTCTACGACCTCGACATGCAGGCAAATACGGAACGCAAAAGTTCGGGAGCGTTACTGGTTGCGCTCTTTTGCGATAGATCAGGCACCGAACCTGAGACGATTGAACCAATCGCCCGGGAATGCTTGAAGGACATATTCCTAAAGCCTGACAACGCGTTCCCTTATTGCTTTGCATGGGCGAGGACGGACGCCTTTGATATGGGCGGCGGCCTGCAAGATGGAGGCCAGAAACAACGGGCCGTCATTGGGTCGGATATCCGGTTTGATGTTCTTGAATTGCCAGCCCAAGAAACAACAGACCCCGACCCGATAGCGGCACTGAACCAATACATGCAGGAGCTTTATCCGGAGGCACATATCATCGGGCTGACGCACATGGGGAGGGTAACGGAGGCAAAGCCAAAGAAGCCCGCCCTATATTGCCGACTTCAGAGCTTGGAAGAAGCCGCAGTGACGAATACGGTTGTGTGGGTTGACGCCCGTGTAGCTGTTCACGTCATTTGTCCAAGCGCTGAGATGCGACTGAAGATTGCCGCCGATATAGCGTACCGCATGGCAAGAAAAGCCGAAATCGTCATGCTGGATAGATCGCCAATGAGGCCGACGGGGCTGGCGGTGGATAATGCCGCCGACTACCTGAGGACGGGACAGATCACAGCAAAGCTAAGGTATGGATTACTTCGCTGGATGGTACAGCCGCACACCATCATGGAGGTAAATCTCAGCCTGAACAACATACAGGAGGACTAATATGGCAAAAGAAACCACAAGCCCGGAGGCGAAAGCTCCGGCAGTCCAGAAGCCAGAGGAGCCGGAATACACGGTTGCCGAGTTTGCCGTGAATGCCAAGCATCTGTTTGGAAACAACGCAAATTCCGACATTGTGTACGCGGCCTTTTTGGTAAAGGGCATCAACAAGGCAACGCTGGCCGCCGCCAAGGAGACGGTAACGGCGTTTATGCAGAAGGAGGTTAAGTAATGGCACGATACCTGAATTATGGCTCAGAGGCCACAAGACCGGGGAATTATTTCAACTATGACAAAAAGGGGCAGGATAAGGTCGCAGGCGCCACAGACGGCGTGTGTGCTGTCCTGTTCAAATCTGACTGGGGGCCGCTCTGTGAGGCGGTGGTAAGAACCGCTGACGAGGGATATGAGAGTGTGTTCGGTAACGGCGGCACAACGGACGCTATTGCCCTCAACATCGAGGGCGGCGCAAGCGAGCTTATCCTTGTGCGTGTGGGCACTGGCGGAACCGCTGCAACCCTGACGCTCAAGAATGATGCGTCCACTTCCGCTGATGCGGTAAAGTTCACCGCAAAATATGTCGGCTCCCGCGCATTCACAATCTCTATCAGAGATTCTATCTCGGACGATACAAAGCGTGAGGCTATCATCTACGACGGCACCGCAGAGTTCGAGAAAAAGACATTCGATAAGGGTACCGGCGAGGTTGACGGAATCGTTGCGGCATTCGCTGATTCTGATAACTTCATCGTAAAGAAGGCGTCCACATCTGTAACCGGCGCACTTGCAACTGTTACACAGCTTGCATTCACAGCTGGAACCGACCCGACCACCACTACATCAGACTACAGCACCGCGCTCTCTGTCGCAGAGCAGTACGAGCAGAACGTAATCTGCGTGGACAGCAACGAGTATGCGGTTATTGCCCTCGTTACGGCATACTGCCAGCGTATGTTCAACGCCGGTAAGAATGTAATGGGTGTTGTTGGCGAGGCCAAGACAACGAACCTCGATGTGAGAATGCAGCACGCCGCAGCCTGCAATGTTCCGAACATGGTATACGTGCTCAACGGCAACATTGAGCATGGCCTTTACGGCACCATCGACGGATATCAGACCGCTGCGAAGATTGGCGGCATGATCGCGTCCGGCTCTTGCAAATACTCTCTGACCCATACCGTGCTTACAAGCGTCACGGCACTGAATGAGAATCTTACCGAGGCGAACATCAACGCCGGTGAGGAGAGCGGCTGCCTCGTGCTGACCCTCAACGCAAGCCGTCAGGTGTGGATTGATTCCGCAATCACGACCCTCGTTACCCTTGCTGCAAATCAGGATTCCGGCTGGAAGAAAATCCGCCGTACAAAGACTCGTTTCGAGCTTCTTACCCGCGCAAACCAGACCATTGACGAGATGGTTGGCAAGGTTGACAACGATACCGCAGGCCGCATTACGCTGAAGGATACTATCCTGACCGTCGGCATTGCGATGATTGGAGAGGGCAAGATTCAGTATTGCGATGTGCAGGAGGATGCGGCACATCCGGCGGATGGAGACTCCTGCTGGTTCATTATCGACATCATCGACAAGGACAGCGCAGAGCACATCTATCTGAGATACCTGTTCCGCTACAGCACACAGCTCGTTACAGAGTCCTAATTTGGAAGGAGGATAAATTATGCCGGATATTAGAAACAGAAGCGTGGCCGGAGACGCCAGACAGGCGAGAACCGGTAAAGATGGACTGCTTTTCAATGGCGACGGCACGCTGATCGCCACCGTCGAGAGCTTTTCATCCAATGTGAATTATACCAATCAGGCTTATACACTGCTTGGCGACCCACAGGAGCATGAGACATCCGACACCTACAAGGTATCGCTGACGTTCTCACAGCTCGTAATCGAGGATGATGCATTCATTCAGGACCTCATCGCGTCGATGGAAACCAACCAGCCGCCGCAGTGGAATTTCCGTGGTTCCCTTCTCGGAAACAACGGCTCAGAGCAGAGCATCACTTACAGAGATTGCCTGCCGTCCGGACAGATTGACCTTCAGAACCTTTCTGTTGGCGCAACTGTGAAGAGAAGCTGGAACCTTATCGTCAACAGGCCGCCGAAGCTTTCAAGCCTGCTGACCTATTCATAAGGCGAAAATTGAAGCAACTATGGAGCTCCCGGCTGACGGGGGCTCCTATTTTTGAATGAGCGGAGAAAAGAAAGGAAACACATCGTATGGAGATGAAGAGAAACGAAACGGCAAAGGCTATGACAGAGGATAGAGAGTTTACGGCAGAAGAGACGAAGAATCAGAGCAGAGCATTCGAGGGCGATATCCTCCGCGGAGTGCTTGAAAGTGCCGGATTCGCAGAGACCGAGGACGAGTACAGAACAATCGAGGTTGCCCGTAAGGGTAAAGTGCTCTTTACCTTCCGCATTAGACCTCTTACCGAGGACGAATACGAGAAGTGTAAAAAGCGCAACACCAAGTATGTCCGCAACAAGCAGCTTGGCATCAAGATGCCAGAGGATACAAACAATGTGAAGTACCGCTCCGACATCATCTACACGGCAACCGTTGAGGAAGATAGAAAGCAGTTGTGGGACAACCGCCAGATTTGGAACGCTCTGGGCGATAAGGGCGCAGATATCCTTACCGCGACAGATGTTATCGACATTGTACTGAAGCCGGGCGAGAAGGCAGCGGTAGTCGAGCAGATCGACCAGATCAGCGGCTTCGAGGACAACAATTTCGAAGAAGTAGTAAAAAACTAATCAAGGCCGGGGGCAAATTCACTCTCCTTCACAGGATATTTCAGAGAGTGGGAATGACCCCGGATGAATTTGCGGCCAAACCACGATGGGTGCAGGCGTTCATAACTGCATCGGAGTTTGTCGCAAGCGAAAACCAGAAGGAAGGAGGTAACACGGATGGCTGATACAGTAAGGATTGAAATAACCCTCGAAGCAACCGATAACACGGGGAAAGCGATAGAAAGCCTTGTGGGAAATCTGAAGAAGATGAGTTCATCCGCAGACAGCGCCGGTTCTGCCGCTGAAAAGGCGTCCAGCAAGGTATCGAAGTTTGATAAACAGGCGGAGAAAACCTCGAAAACGCTGCAAAGCTGGTTGAAGCAGAAGTGGCAGATTGTGCTCGAAGCAAAGGATAAAATAAGTCCGATTTTAAGCACGTTGAAGTCCAGCCTGTCCTCGGTGGCAGGCAAGGCGTGGAGCATCACGGTCAAAGCCGTGGATATGGTAACGTCCCCGATTCGAGGGATTCTTAATCTGCTAAAAAACCCGATATTACAGGCCGGAGCAATCCTCGGGGTGAGCGTTGGCTTGAAAGACACGATAGACACATACAAGGGCTTTGAATCGGCCATGTCACAGGTCAAAGCGATTTCCGGCGCCACATCGAGCCAGTTTGAACAGCTGACAGAGAAGGCTAAGGAAATGGGCGCAAAGACGAAGTTTACCGCAGAAGAGGCGGCGAACGCATTTAATTACATGGCTATGGCAGGCTGGAAGAGTGCCGACATGTTGAACGGTATTGAGGGCATAATGAACCTTGCGGCGGCCTCCGGTGAAGACCTCGCGACCACTTCCGACATTGTAACAGATGCGTTGACAGCGTTTGGCCTTACGGCAAGCGATGCAGACCACTTCGCAGACGTACTGGCGGCGGCAAGCTCGAACTCCAACACCAATGTCGGCATGATGGGCGAGACGTTCAAATACGTGGCTGCAATGGCTGGAACCCTTGGCTATTCCATCGAGGACACAGCCCTTGCGATTGGCCTTATGGCGAATGCCGGAATCAAATCATCTCAGGCCGGTACTGAATTGAACTCCATATTCACAAGACTGTCGGTAAATACGAGCCACGCAAGAGATACGCTTGAAGGGCTCGGCATTGCCTTCTTTGACAGCAACGGAAAGGCACGTCCGTTCAAGAATATCTTGGATGAGCTGCGCGTTGCTATGCAGGGCCTGAACGATCAGGAAAAGACGGAGATAGCAAATACCATCGCCGGACAGAGAGCGCAGGCCGGACTGCTGTCAATGATAAATGCCTCCGAGGCGGATTATGAAAAGCTGACAGAGGCGGTAAACAACGCAGACGGAGCATCAAGCCGCATGGCGAACACTATGCTGGACAATGTGCAAGGTTCCTTCACATTGCTACAGAGCGCGGCTGACGGTGCCAAATTGGCCCTCGGCGAGCGCCTTGCTCCATACCTCCGAGAATTTGCGGACTGGGCCACAGAAAGCATGCCACAGGTGGAAAAGGCCATAAGCAGTTTCATGGATTGGGTAGACGGCAAGGTATCCGAGTTCAGAAATAAACTCTCGGAAGTCACCAGCACGGACGAGTTCCAGAACGCGGACATGTTCGGCAAAGTGAAAATTCTGTGGGATGAAATCATCGCTGATCCTTTCTCTGAGTGGTGGGAAAGCGCCGGAAAGGAAAAAATTGCCTCCGTTGCGCAGGATATAGGCGCCGGAATAGGCACGGCGCTCCAGACTGGCCTTCTCGCTCTTCTTGGGATAGATATCTCACAGGGAACAGAGGAGGGCGTAAGTATTGGACGTTCCTTCGCAGAGGGCTTTGCCGCTGGATTCGACAAAGATACCATCGGAGCGGCGTTTAAGACGGCCATATCCGGCATGATACAGGATGTCGGCAAAATTCTCCCAGGCGGCGAGGCTCCCGGCCTTGATACGGCGATATCTGCTATGTTGCTGTATAAAATGGCCTATCCGGTTATGAGCGTCGGCGGCACGATAGGCAAGACCATATTCGGCAAACAGGCGGGCGGCGCCTCTCTGGCATCAACAGTCGTTGGCTCGGCTGCAAAGGGCACCGGCCTTCTCGGCTTGGGAGCAAACACTGCAATAGAGTTTGGAGCCGGAAACCTTGCGGGTGGTGCTTCGCTCGGAACGGGCGCTCTTGCCGGAATCGGCCTCGGAGCTATCGCAGGCGGAGTAATAGGCGTTGGAACTGGCATTTCTGGTATTGCTGATTTGGTAAAGGCTGGACAGGAGACTGACAAGGACAAGAAGGCAATGCTTAACGATACGGGTGCATGGAAGGTTGGAGGTGTGGCTGCCGGAGCGGCAGCAGGCGCAGCCATTGGTTCTGTTGTGCCTGTTGTCGGTACTGCCGCCGGAGCACTGATAGGAGCAGGCGTCGGAGGCGTTGCCGGAATCATCGGTTCAAAAAAACGCCAGAAGGACTACGAGGAACAGGTGAAGGCACAGGAAGAAGCGGCGAAGGCTGCGGAACAAGAGGCTGCGGCTGTCCAACTCCTCAAAGACAAGGCAAAGGTTGCTGGTGTTCAGGTCGAGACGTTCAAAACGAGCAACAAGACCCTTAGGGAGTCCTTCACGGACTCAACCGTTTCCATCGAAGAGTTCAACAAGGTTCTGAAACAGGCGTCTACAGGGAAATTACAGAACGCTTTCGGTAATATGACATTGACATTACAGGAAGTGAAAGACCTCGCATCCTCCATCGTATACGGCGGAATGTCCGACGAGGCCGATAAGTACACAAATGCGGTCGATACCGCTTCTGAGGCGTTGTCTCAGGTAAAGAGTGACCTGTCGAGCATGGAAAAACTGAACTGGAAGGCCGGAATCGGGTTGACACTTACCGATGACGACAAACAGTCTTTCAAAGACCAAGCAACGCAGTTCGCAAAGGACGCGCAGACCTATCTAACCGACAAACACTATGAAGCGTATGTTTCATTGAAGCTGATTGCAGGAAGTGACGCAGACATGACCGGTATGGACACGGCTTATGCGTCCGTCAAGGAACAGGTACAGACCCTCTCGACACAGTTACAGCAGGAAATCAACGATGCTTTGGCTGATGGCGAAATCGGAACAAGGACAATAGAACTTGATGGAAATGTCGTTGAAATCAACGAAATGGAGGCGATCACAAACCTACAGAACCAGATAAGTGACATTATCAACAAGGTGTCCGAGGCGGAGAGCGAAGCGGGAATGCAGATGCTCGAAATCAAGTACGGCGGCGCCACTATGTCTGCTGATTCCTTCCAGCAGCTACAGGCGGAGCTTCAGGAGCAAGTACAGACTATGACGCAGACCTACGACGATGCAACCAAAACAGCGATAGCAAGCGTCAATCTGCAAGTTTCGTTGGGGCAGATAGACGAGACGGAGGCAAACGCTCAAATAGAGGAGTTGAGGCAGAACTACCAGCAGCAGATAGGCGATATGAACATTCGTGTTGAGGGGTTCCAGCTTGACACTATTGCCGATGCATTCGGCAGCGAATTAGAGAGCGCTTTAGACTCAGCTTATCCCGATATCGAAGGCACGACAAGCGAAAAGCTGAAGGCGATCATGGATTCGGCGCTGGCTGTAAGTCCGGAGCCTGTTGAATGGACGCAGGAGCAGATATCTGAGTGGTTCGGTCTTGACGGATTGGACGTTGAGGCGCAGGCAGCCATTGGCGAGATGTTACAGTCTGTGGCGGAATCAATACCGCAGCAGGTAATAGACCAGATAGATGCATCAACGACCGGAATTACATTCGATCAGACGCAGGAATCTGTAAAAACAGCAATGGAGAGCAGCGTTGCTGATGGGGTGGCGAACGCCGACTTATCGGCGGCGTTTGAAGCTCTCACACCGTTGCGCAGCAGCCTTGAGCAAAACGCACAGTCAACTCTTGGCGCGAGCATGGACATCAGCATTCCGATGAACATTACATATGATTACTCTGTGACAAACCCGACATTCACACCGCCGAGCCTGACGGTGTCGTCGAATGGAGGGCGGACTATCACGAAGCACGCGAATGGCGGATTTGTTGGCGGAGCGGAGCTGTCATGGGTCGGCGAGGATGGGCCGGAGGCAATCATACCTCTCGGCTCAAAGCGGCGTGAGCGGGGGCTTGAGCTGTATGAACAGGTCGGCGAAATCCTCGGCATCACGAAGCACGCGAATGGCGGATTTGTTGGCGGAGCGGAGATTATTCCGTTCAGCAGCTACAAAACCGGCGGAATGGCAACAAGTGAGACGGGTGCATATGGATTATCCACCGCCTACGACGCGCAGAACGGCCTAAATCCGGTTTCTGATGTATCGGGCGGAAACTTTATAGGGTACGGACTCGAAAAGGCCACACAGGGGCTTTCTGGCGTTCTTCCGGTATCCGATAACGGAGAGGCAGAGAACGCAGGCGGCACGTCCACCGAATCTGTCGGAACTACCCCAGTAAATGTGTCTGTATCCATGAATCCGTCATTCGTGATAGAGGGCGCAGGCAACAAGTCGGAAGATGAGATTGTCGGTATCCTTCAGAGACACATCAAAGATATGGCAGACGAAATCGGAGGCGAAGTTGCCGAGCGTCTTGTTCGAGCATTCCAAAACATGCCGTTAAAGGGGGCAGTATGACATGGAAATAATCCTAAAACCATTAGACGGGGGCTCAAGATTTGAGTTCCCGTCGCTCCCGTCTGAAATCACGGTCGAGGACGGGGCGAGCTATCAGACATACAAAATCATCAGTATCGGAGAAGTAAAGATTCCGAAGGGAACAAACTGCAAGAGCGTTTCGTGGGAATCGACCTTCTTCGGCCCATCAAAGAAAAGGGAACTGATGATGCAGGACTACATGGCACCGAAACGGTGCGTCCGGAGGCTTGAGCAGTTCCACGACGAGGGGACACCGCTGCAAGTCCTCCTGACAGGCGTTGGGTTGAATGTAGACATGACAATATCATCCTTCCAGTGGAAACCGTTCGGCGGCCACGGGAGCATCAAATACAGCATCACATTTTCGGAGTACAAGGAGCTGGATATCAAGGTATCCAAAAATGCCGTTACAACGGCAACCCCGAACAGCTCATCGGATACCCCGGAAGAGAGAACCGAAGCGCCTGCAGCCAAGACTTACACTGTGGTAAGCGGCGACTCGCTATGCAAAATCGCCCGGAAAAATCTCGGGAGTGAGGCGTCATGGACAAAAATCTACGATGCCAACAGTGAAGTGATTGAGGCGGCGGCGAAGAAGTACGGCAAGAGTTCCAGCGACCACGGCCACTGGATATATCCCGGAACAACACTGACGTTACCATCGTAAGGAGGGCATATGAGCGCAGCAGACACAGATTATACCCTTATTGTTATCACGGAGGACGGCACGCAGTACGACGTGTCGGAGTTCGCGGAAGATCTCGGGTGGTCTGAAAACGAAAATGAACTGGCTGCCTGCATCTCGTTCACGGTCGGCACAGAGAATGAACAGCTTCAAAAGGTAATCAAGATCGGCTGCATCGCCGCAATATTATCAGGCGGCACAGAGGTCGTCAGAGCGGTCATAAACAAGGCAAAAGTGAAAGTTGCGAACAATAAGGCGAGCATTGCTGTCACGGCCTACGACGAGCTCTACAGTCTGCAAACCAGTGAAGCTCAATACTATTTCCAAGCAGGGCAGTCAACAAAGACTGTCCTGACGCAGATATTGAGCGAATGTGGGCTATCAATCACAACTTATACTGGGGCGGACGTGACGCATGAGAAGCTTGTTTACAAGAGCGGCAAACTGTCGGACACGATTCTTGACATCCTTGACGATGCAGAGAAGAAGGGCGGCGCGGCGTCAATCATTCGCGCCACCAAAGGCACGTTTGAGGTCATTCCGAAGGGCAACAACACAACGGTCTATCTGTTCGACGACGAAGATTCTATATCGGCAGAGATGGAGACAAGCATCACCGACCTTGTTACCCGGGTAAAGATAGTCGGCCAGAACGATAAGACCACCGGCATACCACCTGTTGAGGCCACACTGAACGGCTTAACGCAGTATGGCGTCCGACAGAAGATATATCGGAGGGAGAAAGATACCACGGCAGCAGAGGCACAGACGGCGGCACAGAAGATTCTCGACGAGAAGGGTGTTATCAAAAAAACTCAGAGCATACAGGCGCCGGATGTTCCGTCCATGCGGAAGGGCGACATAATCCAAGTTTCCATCGGAGAAATGACCGGCTCTTACTATGTGACGGGCATTCAACATGACGCCGATGCAGGAACAATGACGATGAATATCAAATCATGCGTCAAAGAGTCGGCACAGACCGAAGAGAAGAAGCAGGAAGAGGAGAAACAATACAAAGTCGGCGATATTGTCAACTTTGCAGGCGGAACCCACTATGTATCGAGCTATGCAGATGCCAAAGGCTACTCGGCGAAGGCTGGACCGGCAAAGATTACAAAAGACCCGACGTGCAAAGGAAACGGCGGTGCCCACCCGTGGCATCTCGTCCACACAGACGGCACGAGTAATGTCTATGGCTGGGTGGATGCTGGCACGTTCAGCTAAAGGAGGGATAACATGGCATATGATTCGAATAAGGGCGTTTCAATGCTCGGAGCCGTCCTCACAGACCGCATGAAAAGCGTCAGTGATATGGGCGGTCAGGGCGTCGATTTTGGCGAGATACAGGCAGATTACAGCCTGAAATGCAATACATTCTCGCAGGCGATACCAAAAACAGACTATTCTGTGCTCCTGTACCTCACGATTGGAGCAACCCTCACAAGCACACAGTCTGACGGCAAGCACGGCGGTCACACAAGTGGAACAGGCAGCCACAGTCATACGATAAAGACCCCGGCACAGCTGTCCGGCCTTGCTCCGGGCGACCGTGTCGTTGTGGTGTGGATAGGCAATGAGGCTGTTGTCATTGGCAAGGCCACGAAGCTTTAAGGAGGGCGGGATATGGCAGAAACACTATTCCCGGTTGTCGAAATACCGTCACTGTCCAAACCACAGAAAGATAACGACATCCGGTACAAACGGAGCGCGGCTTGGGACTTGGAGAAAGGCGATTTCGTGAGAGATGGCGCAGGCAAGGTTGAAGAGGCCACAGGCCGCGATGCATACGTTGTGTGGTGCATTAAGGTATCCACAACGGAGCGCTATGCGCACATCGCATACCCAAACAGCATTGGAGCGGAGCTGGAATCGGCGAAAGCAGAGCCGAGCAATGATGCAGTGGAGCTGATGTTGGAACGAACCATAAGAGAGGCTATCATGGTAAATCCTCGAACAGAGTATGTTCGGGATTTTGCCTTTGAGTGGAACGGAGACCACCTGAAAGTGACATTTACGGTCAAAGGAAAAGACCTCGAAGAGTTCCAGATTGAACTATAGCAGGAAGGAGGGAGATAAATGGCAAGGCCAGAATTTGAATACCCGGACTTCGTGGAAGGGTCAAGCGCGGAAGATATACAGCAGCGCATGATGAACAGCCTCCCGGAAGACATCGACGGCATGCCGGGCGGCTTTCCGTACGACTTCACGATGCCGACGGCCATTGAAAAGTCGGAAATCATAAATTTTCATCTCGTAAGAACGCTCATGCTGATGTTCCCACAGTGGGCTTGGGATGATTGGCTTGACCTTCACGGGCAGCAGATAGGATTGAGCAGGCACACGGCCACATACGCAACCGGAAAAATCACGATCACAGGCACGGCAGGGATAGTTTTCCCGGCTGGTTTTGTGGTGTGTAC
>CAVJNH010000074.1:0-13149 GCA_963651005.1 Oscillibacter sp. MSJ-31 | reverse complement strand
TTGGAAACGTTGAGCTGGAACTGAAGGATAAGCCGAGCGTGTTGCTGGGGTTGGCCTTCCACGACGCACTTACTGTGGGATAAACGTGCCATTTGTGCCATTGTGGGGAATGGTATTGCTCGGCCTCGACGGAGGCTTCCACGCTGAGTTGCTTGTTGAACTGTTTGCCCATGCCGCCGTAGAAGCTCAAGATGCGTTCTTCTATGTTGACTTGGCTTGTCGCATCGGGAAGTTCCGTTCCGTTCTTGTTGACGGTGGTTTGATAACTTCTATGCCTGCTGTCTTGGAATTTCATGCCATACGACAGTTCCAAACCCTGTTTCAACGTGTGGGACTGGTCTGCCGTGAACAGCCATTTGTCTATCGTTTGTCGGCTATTGGTGGATAGTATGCGCTCTTCGTCGAGCATCGTTCCCGTCAGATGTTGCTGACGTGGATTTTTGTAGCGAAGATAGGATGCGCAGAGTTGCAGTCCGAAAGGCAGGTTGTAGCTTGCGTCTATGTTGTGCAGGTAAATGTGCTCGTTGCCCTGTTGCAGGGAAGTGCTTGCCCCCGTGGTCTCGTGATGGGAATGGCTGCTGTCCCATTTCCCCGTATAGGCCAAGGAAAGCCGGTGGTTGTCGGCAAAGGCATAGTCCAGCCCCAGACGATAGTTGTGGGTCAGGCCGTCTGTCTTTTGCGAGGTCTTGTCATGATACGCTACCCGGTCCCCTTGCAGGGGATGGTTGGCCTCGTTGGCCGTCTCGCCGTAGGATGTCCCGTCCGTGAATGAATACATGGCATCCAGACCGAACTTCCCCCTTTGAAACAGCAAGTTGCCTTTGCCCTCGTATTCGCCATATTTGCTTTGGGTCCAAGCGTTTTCTATTTGTCCGGAAAACAGATTTTTCCCTACATGGTCTTTGGTCACCAAGTTGATGACCATTCCGCGAACGTGCAGACGGGCTGGTGCTGTCGGCATCACTTCGGCCTTGGCCAACTGCGAGGCGGGCATGGCTTTCAGTCGCTCCGTTACCTGTGCGTCACTGAGCGTGGTGGGTTTGCCGTTGATGATGAGGGTGAGGTCCTTTCCGGCAAAGAGGATGTTGCCGTTCAGCTCGCTCACGCCCGGTATCCGGGTGAGGGCATCATAGGCGTTGTCGGCCGGCATCTTCTCCATGAGCAGTGGCATGTTGTAGACCAACTTTCCCTTTTCTGCCTTGACGATGGGGCGCGTTGACTGGACGAAAACCTCCGGCAGGTTTTGCATCATGATTTGTGTGGTAAGCGTGTCGTTTGCCTTTTCGCTCTGGGCGCAAAGGGGCTGGCTCAGCAATAACGCCGAACCCACGATGAGATGTAGTTTCATGTGTTTATATGAGTTTGATGGTTATTTCTTCTTTACTTCGCTCTTCTTTACTTCGGGGGCGAAAACGACAGGTAGGGTGAACTCCATGTTGACTTCCTCGCCATCGGAGAGTCTGGCGGGTTTCCAATGAGGACTTCTCTTGAGCAGTCCTATCACGGCCTGCTCATACGCCTTTTCCTTAGGAGCTTCGAGCACTTTGAACAGCCCCAAGGTCCCGTCTTTTTGAACCGTGAAGCTGACGACCACCCGCGCGGGCTGGTCTTCCAAACCTTCAGGATATTGGACGTTCATCATCACCCATTTCAAGAAATCGTTGATGTCGCCATTGCCGTTGAAGACAGGCATCTGACCACCTTCCGGCAAAACGGCAATCGTCTTCAGCACGTGAGGTTGCGACGCGTCTTGCGGTTTCCACACGAGGGCAACGGATATGCTTGTGATGGCTATCACACCAACGGCAATCCCCAATATTTTCTTATATAGATGAGCCGTTGCGTGTCTTGTTTCTTGTGCCTTTCCCAAGAAATAAGTTTCTTCTTGACAGTTTTTCTCTTTCATGCCTTTGACTGTTTTATGGAGTGGTCTAAAAGTGCCTTCAATTGTTTGAGCGGTTCCTTGCTTACAGGCAAGGTGAACTTCTCGGTAAACTGCCCGTTGTACAATACCAGCTCCGAGTTGTTGAGGTTGATGCTGAAGATGTGTTGGCTGTTGATGATATAGTTTCTGCCGACACGGGCAAAGCAGTGTGCCGTTTCGGAGAGTTGCTCCACTATCTTTTTCTCGAAGACCACGAGGTTGAACGAGAAGGTATATTCATCGCCGTTGGTAAGGCGAAGCGTACAATAGCTTCCTTCCGCACAGACGTAGGCGATCTGTTCGGAAGCCACTCTGAGCAGGAAAGTGGAATTGGATAGGATGAGATATTCTTCCATACGGATTGGTTTGGCTGCAAAGGTAAGCACAATATTTCAAACGTATGGTGTGGAGCGGCGTGATTTTTGTGAACCGATGGTTTCGCTTTGTGAAGGACACCCGTTTCAAACTGAAAAAAATGGCAGGCGCGGTGTGCACCTGCCATTAGAGTGGTGCGGTCGTGTGGCGGAGAGCCACAGCCGGTTCATTTCACGGGGATGTCTTCCAACGTCTTCTTGAGCAGTTGCCAGAAGGGAGCCACGGTGGCGATGAGGGTGCGCTCGGTGGTGGTGTGCGGCGACTTGAGCGTCGGGCCGAGGCTCACCACGTCGAGGTGCGGATACTTGCCGAGAATCACGGAGCACTCCAGTCCGGCGTGGTCCACCTGAATGATGCCGTCGGTGCCGAACATCTCCTTGTACTCCTTGAGCAGCAGGTTCAGAATCTCAGAATCAGGATTGGGATCCCATCCGCCGTAGCTGCCGCTGGTCTCCACCTTCATGCCAGCCATGTTGAAGCAACTCTCCAGCGTGTTGACCATGTATTCCTTCATGTCCTCGCGGCTGGAGCGCACCAGAATCTTCATGGAAGCCTTGCCGTCTGCGATGTCGATGATGGCCAGATTGCTGGAGGTCTCCACCACGTCGGGATAGTGTGGAATCATGCGCAGCACCCCGTTGTGGCAACCGTAGATGACGTTGACGAGATTGTCCTGGATCTCGACGGGCACTTCCTTGGCCGGCGTGGCCACCTCTTCCACGGTCAGCTCGATGTGCTCCTCTATCGGCGTGTATTCGTCCTTGAAGTCGGCGAGCCATTCGGCGGCCAGTTCTTTCAGGGCGGCTACGTTTTCCTTGGGCAGCGTCAGCACCACCTCCGCCTTGAAGGGAATGGCGTTGCGCATATTGCCGCCATGCCAGGAGGCCAACCGTGCCTCGGTTTCCTCGATGGCTTCGCGCACGAAGCGCACCATCAGCTTGTTGGCGTTGCCGCGTCCTTCATGGATTTCCAGTCCGCTGTGTCCGCCGCGCAGTCCCTGCAGCGTCACCTTGACAGCAGCATCCTCGGGGTCGGTGTCCGCTTCCTGATAGTCGAGTGAGGCGGTAACGTCGATGCCGCCAGCCGATCCGATGACGAACTTCCCCCAAAGCTCAGAGTCGAGGTTGAGCAGAATGTCGCCCTGCAGTTCCCCTTCGGGCAGGTCGTTGACACCGCACATATGCGTTTCCTCGTCGGCAGTAATCAAGGCATCGATGGGGCCGTGCACCAGTGTCTTGTCTTCCATGACCGCCATGATGGCTGCCACGCCGAGTCCGTTGTCGGCTCCGAGCGTGGTGTTCCTGGCCTTGACCCATTCGCCGTCAATCCACGGCTGGATGGGGTCTGTCTCGAAGTTGTGGGTGGAGTCGGGAGTCTTCTGCGGCACCATGTCCATGTGCGCCTGCAGAATCACGCCTTTGCGGTTTTCCATGCCCGGCGAGGCGGGCTTGCGGAACACGATGTTGCCGGCAGGGTCTTTGAAGGCTTCGACACCAGCCTGCTTGCCGAAGTCGAGCAGGAACTGCTGGATTTTCTCCAGATGTCCGCTGGGGCGCGGCACTTGTGTGAGTGCATAGAAATTCTTCCAGATGCACTGCGGTTCCAGTTTTGTGATTTCGTTCATAGTTTTCGTGGTTTTTTATTTGTTGTACAATGATTGTGCTGCGGAAGGACTGCTGCCGTCCCCCTGCCTGTGGGAGAACGAGAGGGCGATGCAGGCGTATACGCCGAGCACCACGACGAGCAGCGTCTGTATGGTGTGGACGATAAAGACGAAGCACAGTGCCTGTGTGTCTGCCACACCGTAGAGGATGAGCATGGTCTTTACGGCAAAGTGCCAGGGGCCGGCCCCGTTGGGCGTAGGCACGATGACGGCGATGCTGCCGACGATGAAGGTGACCAGGGCGCAACCCACTCCGAGGTGGGCCGTGAAGTCGAAACAGAAGAAGGTCAGGTAATAGTGGAGGAAGTAACTCAGCCAGATGCCTGCCGTGAAGAGCACGAAACGGGGCACATTCCTCACGTCTTTCAGCGAGATGACTCCCTGCCAGATGCCTTTCATGGTAGTCCTCACCTTATTATATATGGACAATTTGCGCAGCAGGAAGTGGAGCAGCACCAACAGTGCCGCCAGACAGACGGCCACGACGAGGTAGCCCGTCCACGAGAAGTCGTGAAGGATGGACGAGAGGTTCGTGCCTGTCTTCTGGAAGAACATGCCGAAAGTGCTCATCTCCAACAGGAGCACCAGCACGGTGATGCCCATGACGAGCAGCGAGTCAATGGCGCGCTCGGTCACCACGGTGCCCAAAGCCTTGGGGAACGACACGCCGTCGTAGCGTTTCAGCACGCCGCAACGGGTAAACTCGCCCACGCGCGGCACTACGAGCGAGGCCGCATACGACAGGAACACGGCATGGATGCGGACGGAAGGCCGCGAGTGTTCGCCCAACGGCTCCAGCGTCTGCCGCCACCGCCATCCCCGGAACATCTGCGCCAGAATGCCGAAAGGGAACGACAGCAGCATCCATGTCCAGTCCATTTCGTCGGTCATGACGTGCCGCATCTCCTGCCAGTTTTCGCCGCGATACATCCAATAGAGTATCGCTCCGCCCAGCAGCAGAGGCATCAGTATCTTGATGATGATGTTTCCCGTCTTCATGTTTCGTGAGACAAAGTTAGTGCAAACTGGGCGAAATACAAAGAAAATTCCCGTTTTTTCTTCGTATTTCCGCTCATTGACGCAGGCATTGATGCAGGTCAAAGCCGTTGACATGGGTCAAAGAATAGGCGGTTTTCCCGTTGTTTGCGCACACAAACTTGTAAAACCCATAAAAAGTGCATACCTTTGCAGTGCATTAAGAGAAATGCACAGGATAACAAAGAAAAGGATAACACTTAAAAGAAAGGAACACAAAATGACATTAGCATTGACCATTCTGGCCGTTGTGGCCATCACGGTTGCTCAGGCAATCCATGTAAACAACAAGATTAATCTTAGAAAGTAGTTAATTGGTGAATAAGTAGAACGTCTGAAAATGACGGAAATACGAGGCAAACCTTCAGTTATTGAGGGTCTGCCTCGAATTTTTCTGCCCACATCCGGAACTTGTCCACGCCCTTCGACCCGAACTTCCGGAGCGACGCGATGACCTCGTCCACGGTGGCCACCCGGTCGGGGTTCGACTTGGAATAGAACTTGTCGGCGTAGCAAATCAACTGCTCCTCGATGGTCTCCGGCACATAGTCGGCAGGAGGCAGGGGCAGATGCTGTTCGCGGATTTCCGCTGCGGTCAGTCCCGTCCCCGTGTGTCGTTCGCACACCCGTGCATGGTCGGGGAACCCGGCCTCCCGGAGCAGTTGCCCGCCGATGAGTCCGTGGCGCAGATAAGGTTCCGTGCCTTCGCAATGGATGGCCGGCGCATGACAGCGGAACACCCCGATGTCGTGGAGCATGGCCCCTTCTTCCAGAAAGCGCAGGTCGGCGTGCAGCTCGGGATGTTTCTGCGCAATCTGCAAAGCGCGCTGCGCCACCTGTCTGCTGTGTGTCAGCAACAGGCGGCGCAGTGCATTGTCTTGCGGATAATACCGGTCGATGACGGCTTGGTAGTCCATCACTGTTCGCGTTCTATCCATCCGAGGTTGTCGCCGCGGCGCACCTTCGTTCCCTGCTTGGCGGCCACCTCCACCAGCTTGCCGCCGACGGCAGCCGGAACGGGGACAATCTCGCCCCAGGGAGCCTGGATGTAGCAGAAGGTGTCGCCCTCCTTGTACTGCTGTCCGACAAAGGGTTCGAGGCAAGGCTCGCAGGCCCCTTCGCCCGAGAACTCATAGTACACCTGTCCGGCAACGGGAGCCGTCAGTGCGTCGGCCTTGGCGTGCTTGAAGGCCGAGAGCTCCTCTGCGGAGAGCTGTGTGCCGAGCTTCGCGTCCTTCGCCTTCTGCAGGTCGGCCAGGAAGTTCTTCTTGGCCATGCCGCTCTTGTATATACGGTACTGCTCGGGGTGCATGGCCAGTTCGAAGAGTTCCTCGTCGTCCTGTCCGCAGTCCCAGCCGTTGTCCTTCATCTCCTTGCGGAACTCGTCCAGCGCATCGGTCAGCAGCGTGTGCGGGTCTACATCGGTGAACTCGCGGTGCTGTTTGGCCGCCAGTTCCTTCAGTTCGGGGGCAATCTCGCCGGGCACCTTGCCGCTCTTGCCGAGAATCATGCCCCACATGGCATCGTCCATCATGACGTAGCGTCCTTTGCCCTGTTCCATGGTCAGCAGGTTCATCAGGGCGATGTTCTTGGTGTACTGCGAGAAGGGAGTGACCAGAGGGGGATAGCCCACGCGCGGCCATACATATTCCACTTCGTTGAAGAGTTTCACCAGCATATCGTCCATGGACAGTTCGGCTTCACCCTTCTTTACGCGCAACTTGTTGATGGCACTGTAAATGCCGCCGAGGTCGGCCATCATGGAACCCATCATGCCTCCGGGCAGTCCGCAACCCAACAGCAGCGACGACATGAGCTTGTTGGCGGGATTGATGAAATAGCCCAGCCACTCGTCGATAAACTCCTGCGTCAGTGCGCGCACCTGCATATAGGCGTTCATGTTGATTTCGGGCACGTCGAACCCTTCGTTCTTCAGCATCGACTGCACCGAAATGACGTCGGGGTGCACCTTGCCCCACGACAGCGGCTCGACAGCCGTGTCGATGATGTCGGCACCGTTGTTGCACACCTCCAGTATCGAGGCCATCGACAGACCCGGACCGGAGTGTCCGTGATACTGGATGAGGATGTCCGGGTGCTTGGTCTTGATGAGCTTGGTCAGCTTGCCCAGCATGGCAGGCTGTCCGATGCCGGCCATGTCTTTCAGACAGATTTCCTCCGCCCCTGCGGCAATCACCTCGTCGGCGATGGCGGCATAGTATTCTGCCGTATGGATGGGCGACGTGGTGATGCAGAGGGTGGCCTGCGGAATCATGCCGGCTTCCTTGGCCCATCGGATGGAGGGGATGATATTGCGGGTGTCGTTGAGGCCGCAGAAGATGCGGGTGATGTCCGTACCCTGTGCCTTCTTCACCTTGTACATCAGGCGGCGCACGTCGTCGGGGACGGGGTACATCCGCAGCGCGTTGAGGCCGCGGTCCAGCATGTGGGTCTGTATGCCTGCCTCGTTGAAGGGCTTGCAGAAGGCGCGGACGGCCTCGTTGGGATTCTCGCCGGCCAACAGGTTCACCTGTTCGAAGGCTCCGCCGTTGGTCTCCACACGGGCAAAGCAACCCATGTCGATGATGGCCGGCGCAACGCGCGCCAGCTGGTCTTTGCGAGGTTGGAACTTGCCGGACGACTGCCACATGTCGCGGTAGACAAGACTGAATCTGATTTTCTTCTTCATAAAACTAACATTAGAATTAAGTTATCGCATTTCCGATGCAAAAGTACAAAGAAAAACCGATACAAGCATCAAAAACCGAAGATATTTTGCACCTCAGAACGAGAACACCTTGAAAATGTTGTAGTTGATGTCCTCGTCGTAGACATCCTCCTGGTCGTGACGCTTGGCAAAGGCCACCACACGGATGGTCACGGGGAGCACGACCACTTCATAGAGCGTCTTGATGCACACCTGCGAAATCATGAGCGACGGCATTTCCTCCCAGGGCAGCACACCGCCGAAGGCCAGCGGGAAGAACACCACGGAGTCGGCCAGTTCGCCGAACACCGTACTGGCGATGGCGCGGAACGAGAACCCCCGTCCCTCCGTCAGCATCTTCATGCGGCTCATCACGTAGGCATTGATGAACGATCCGGCGAGGAACGCCACGAACGAGGCTGCCGCGATGCGCGGAGCCAGTCCGAAAATCTGGTGGAAACCCGCATCCCCGTCCCAGTAGTCCGCTCCGGGAATCCAGTCCGCCAGTGCCCCGAACGCCACGAAGAGGAAATTCATGGCGAAGCCCAGCCAGATGAGCATACGTGTGCGGCGGTAGCCCCACACCTCGCACACTACATCGTTGATGATGTAGCTGACCGGAAAGACCAGAAGTCCCCCCGTCATATTGACACACCCGAACGAGATTTGCTTTGTTTCCAATACGTTTGCCGTAATCAGGCAGACGCAGAACAGTGTACCGAAAAGCATGAACAGCACACTGACTTTCTGATTGTCGTGTTTCATTGTCTTGTTTTGTTGAAGGGGGTTGAGCAAGTACCCCTTTTTATTTCGCTGCAAAGGTAGTGCAAACCGAGCGAAATACAAAGAGAAACGCAGTTTTTCTTTTATTTCCGAGGTGCAGCCTACCTTCGGGCGAAGCCCAAAGGTACGATTAAGCAGGCCAAAGGTAGTGCAAACCGCAGACCACTAAAAAACCGGCTGTCGTCCCGACACCCGGTTTCAAAACAAACTACTTAAAAACTAATCTACTAAAACAAATCAAAAAAATATCTCTTTTGTGTCTTGTTCTGTATCATTTTGCGTTGTTTTTTAACTTTCAACGCTGCAAAGATAGTCGTTTTACGCATACGATGCAAATTATTTCCCTATAAAATGATACAAAATTGATATAAATCAAACCGGGAGACTGGAAAACGGTTCCAATCCCCCGGTTTTTGATATCTCTGTTTTACAGAATCTTACATCATACCGCCCTTTCCGGCATTGCCGCCCATCGGCATGGCTGCGTGCTCCTCGGGCTTGTCGACGATGAGACACTCCGTGGTCAGGAACATACCGGCGATGGAAGCGGCATTCTCCAGAGCCACGCGGGCCACCTTGGCCGGGTCTACGATTCCGGCAGCGCGCAGGTCTTCATACTGGTCGGTGCGGGCGTTGTAGCCGAAGTCGCCCTTGCCCTCGCGCACCTTCTGTACGACCACGGCACCCTCGCCGCCGGCGTTGAGGACAATCTGGCGGAGCGGTTCCTCGATGGCGCGTTCCACGATGTTGATACCCGTCTGCTCGTCGGCATTCACGCCCTTCACGTCCTTCAGCACGTCGAGTGCGCGGATGTAGGTCGTGCCGCCGCCCACTACGATGCCCTCTTCGATGGCAGCGCGTGTGGCGCAGAGTGCATCGTCTACGCGGTCTTTCTTCTCCTTCATCTCCACCTCACTGTTGGCACCGACGTAGAGCACGGCGACGCCACCCGACAGCTTGGCCAGACGCTCCTGCAGCTTCTCCTTGTCGTAGCTGCTGGTGGTCAGTTCGATTTCCTTCTTAATCTGTGCGATGCGGTCCTGGATGTTCTCCTTCTTGCCGGCACCGTTGACGATGGTGGTGTTGTCCTTCGACACGGTCACCTTGTCGCAAGTGCCCAGCATATCCAGTGTGGCCTGCTCCAGCTTCAGACCCTTCTCCTCGCTGATGACGACACCGCCTGTCAGAATGGCAATGTCTTCCAGCATGGCCTTGCGGCGGTCGCCGAAGCCCGGAGCCTTGACGGCGCAGATCTTCAAGCCGCCACGCAGACGGTTCACCACCAGGGTGGTCAGTGCCTCGGAATCCACGTCCTCGGCGATGACGAGCAGCGGGCGTCCGCTCTCGGCGGCAGGCTGCAGGATGGGCAGGAAGTCCTTGATGTTGCTGATTTTCTTGTCGTAGATGAGGATATAGGGGTTCTCCATCACGCACTCCATCTTCTCGGAGTCCGTCACGAAATAGCCGGAGAGGTAGCCGCGGTCGAACTGCATACCCTCGACCACGCCGATGTGCGTGTCGCGGCTCTTCGACTCCTCGATGGTGATGACACCGTCTTTCGACACCTTGCGCATGGCATCAGCCAGCAACTTACCGATTTCCTCGTCGTTGTTGGCACTCACGGTGGCCACCTGCTCAATCTTGTCGTAGTTGTCGCCCACCACCTCGGCGTTCTCCTTGATGTAGTCCACGACGGCCTTGACAGCCTTGTCAATACCGCGCTTCAGATCCATGGGGTTTGCACCGGCAGTCACGTTCTTCAGTCCTTCGGTCACGATGGCCTGTGTCAGGATGGTGGCAGTGGTCGTTCCGTCGCCGGCATCGTCGCCCGTCTTCGAGGCCACGCTCTTCACCAACTGTGCACCCGTGTTCTCGAACTTGTCCTCCAGTTCGATTTCCTTGGCCACGGTGACACCGTCCTTGGTAATCTGCGGAGCACCGAACTTCTTCTCCACCACTACATTGCGGCCCTTCGGTCCGAGGGTCACCTTCACTGCGTTAGCCAACTGGTCGACACCGTTCTTCAACAGGTCGCGTGCTTCGATATTGAACTTGATATCTTTTGCCATAGTCTTTTTCTCCTTTGATTTTCTGTTGTTTATGGTTCACTGTTTTCCGTTTATTTCTCGATGATGGCGAGCACGTCGCTCTGGCGCATCATCAGGTACTTCTCGCCCTCGTATTCGAGTTCCGTGCCGCTGTACTTGCCGTAGAGCACTTCGTCGCCGGCTTTCAGCACCATCTCCTCGTCCTTGGTTCCCTGTCCTGCGGAAACCACAGTGCCATGGAGGGGTTTCTCTTTTGCTGTATCAGGAATGATAATCCCACCGATTTTCTCTTCTGCCGGTGCGGGCAATACCAGCACGCGGTCACCTAAAGGTTTAATGTTCATCATAATCGTTACTTTTGAGTTTTGAAATTTTTGAATTACTTTACCGCTCCTAATGCCAAAAGCATGCCATTTGCCGGACTCTGCCACATTGTCAGTCGTCAGTCGCCTCTGCATAGTCATTCAACATTAAACATTAATCCCAAAAATCGGTATGAATTTTAGGATTACAATCCCAAAAATCAGTATAAATTTTGGGATTAGGCAGATTTTTGCTATCTTTGTACCCCTAAAGCAAAGTATATGATCAAGAGACAACTGCAAGACGTGATAGAGCACCGGATGTTCTCGGGCAAGGCCATCATCGTGATAGGTGCCAGACAAGTGGGCAAGAGCACCCTCTTCAAGATGGTGCTTGAGGGACGGACAGAGCCTGTCCTCCAACTGAACTGCGATGAGCCGGAGGTGAAGGAAATGCTCACGCAGATGAACACCCAAGAGTTGAGGATGCTCATAGGGAGCAACCGCATCGTGATGATAGACGAGGCACAAAGGGTGGAAAACATCGGTTTGACCTTGAAGCGCATCACCGACAACTTCCCCGACGTGCAACTCCTGGTCACAGGGTCGTCTTCGTTGGAGCTGCAGGACAAGCTCAACGAGCCGCTCACGGGACGCAAGTTCGAATACCACCTTTACCCGTTGTCTACCGCCGAACTGATGAACGCGCAAGGCTTGCTGAGCGTGAAGCAGACGCTGGAGAACCGTCTCGTCTTCGGCTCCTATCCCGACATCATCAACCACGAGAATGATGCCAAGGAACTGTTATGCAGCCTTTCCGACAGTTATCTCTACAAAGACCTGCTCAGTCTGGAGAGCGTGCGCCGCCCTGCCTTGTTGGGCAAACTGCTCACCGCCCTGGCCTTGCAAGTGACAAGCGAGGTCTCCTACAACGAACTGGCGCAAACCGTAGGCACCGACAACAAGACAGTGGAGAAATACCTTGACCTGCTGGAGAAGTGCTGCATCATCTTCAAGTTGAGCGGATTCAGCCGTAACCTCCGCACGGAGTTGAAGCGTGCCAAGAAATTCTATTTCTACGACAACGGCATCCGGAACGCCATCCTCCAGAACTTCGCCCCTCTTGCGCTGCGTCAGGACGTAGGGGCTTTGTGGGAGAACTTCTTCGTCAGCGAGCGCATCAAGGCCAACCAATATGCGGGCCGATACGTGAACAGCTATTTTTGGCGCACCAACCAACAGCAGGAGATTGACTACATCGAGGAAAGCGACGGCCGGTTCTCGATTTTCGAGGCGAAATGGAATCCGAAACGTGCCAACACCCCGTTTCCCGCTGCCTTTCTCTCTGCATACGATGTCCGGGAGAAAGCGGTGGTCACGCCAGAGAATTGGTTGGAATGGATGGAGTTGACGCGATAATACAAAATGCAGTGGGGACACGTCGTCACGACGCATCCCCACCTTTTTCCGTCACCACTGCGGGTGCGGAAATCAGTGTTTAATTTCAATTATTGAAAATCGTCTGATTCGCTAACCAGACGTCTTTTCCTTTTTTGACCCCAAATTTTCTTCAGATACAATCTTACGAACGAATACGTGGAGCCTGTTTGTCACCCGTTCCACGCTATAAAGGCTCTAGCATTGCCCAGTTTGTCGAAACGAGCAACGCCGAAAGCCCCACGCCAGTGCTTATATATCCAATTACCACATAGTCTCGCCAACGGCATAAAAACCGCCGGAGACGAGCAAGGGAATGTATACAATACACCTCATGAGACGTTCTGCATTGCCTTGTGTTTGACAAACTGACATGAACTGCTAGATTCTTATAGCGTCAAAACAAAGCGTACAGTTACGCCTTTTACTTATGTACACGTCTGCCCCACCCAACCCCTCTGGGCTTTCGGCACAGGGAGAGACGGGGCAAAGGTACGATTATTTTTCCAAACAAAAAAGAAAAAGGGGGATTTTTTTTCGTTATTGTTTGTACCCCTCTGTTTTTTTCTCTGCCGAGAGCGTTTTTTCTCTCTGCCGAGAGCGTGAAAATTTTGCCTCCTTGCCCTTCTGCCCGGGTGCAAAGGTACGAACTCTTTCCCTTCCGTGCAATAGTTTGACACCGGGACGTGCGCCATTTGTCACCAGTTTGTTCTAAAGCGGTGGATTGTAGTTGGTTACAAAGGTGGCGTTAGTGAGGGTGCAATAAGGGGCAGTCATTTTGTCATTTTGTCATTTTGTCATTTTCATTTTCGGAAAATGAATTTCTCTCACGTACCTTATATATAAATATTTATTAATAATGTATATTCCAATTT
>CAVJNH010000073.1:0-13522 GCA_963651005.1 Oscillibacter sp. MSJ-31 | reverse complement strand
CCTTTGAGCGGTATGACGTTGTAGGTTTTGAAGCGGTCGACAAGGCGGCCGAAGCCGTCGTTGCGGTTGAACCGCTTTTCGAGACCCTTGGAGTCGAGGTTGGTGGTGAGGTGGGCGAACTTGCCGTACTGGGTCCAAATCTCGTTGCGTGCGTGGAGGAACTCGTCTGTAAGAAGTCCTGTGTCCATGCCGAAGAAGGTGCGGTCCTGAATGCCTATGTCGTTGAGGCAGACGTTTTCGGGTTGGCACTGGAAGCCGCGGCTCTCCTCCTCGTGGTAGGTGAAACGGTCGAGGTTGTTGTGGATGGTGTAGTAGTTGACCATCTGAGTGACCGAGAGGTTCCAGAAGAACCGTGGGTTGGAGGTGCGGCGCAGATACTCGCTGAATATCTGCATGAGGAGCGTTTTGCCCACTCCTACCCCACCTTGGAGAAGGAGGCTCTTGTGGAGCTTGTAGCCACGACCGGGGAAGACCTGCTCGGCCAAGGGGCAGTTGTTGAAATAGTAGAGGAGGAAGCGCAGGATGTCGCGGTTGTCGTCGTCGATGATGAAGGTGCGGCGTTGCGGTGCGAGCACAACATGGTTGGCTATGTGGACCACGAAAGCGCAGTGGGCAGAATAGACACCGGGGTCGGAGAGGTCGTTGGCACGCTGGCGCGAAAGCTCCGCCTCGTTGCGTGTGAGCTGTGCGGCATCGTGGAGCGAGAGCCATGTGGTCTTGCTGGTGCGCTCGCCACGGCACGCCTGGAGCACGGCAGCGTCCCAGTCGGCATTGCCAGTAGGGTGTTTGCCGTGCTTGGCGAGTTCGGCTGCGAGGGTTTGTGGATACGGTTTGTTCATAACTCTATGTCTTTATTCAAACATCTTGACCACCGAAGCCACCGTTGTATTCGTAGTTAAGGGGCTGCGGTCCGGCAGTGTCGGCAGTGGCAGACTTGTAGGCTTTGCGTGACCACGACATGAAGTGGCGCTTGGCGTCGGTGATGTCCTTGTGGGGTTTGCCCTCACACTCGCACTGGCAGTGGTTGAGGAAAGCGTCGAGACGAGAGGCGAGTTCGCTATCGGTGATGCGGAACTTCATGCACACCGGCTCTCGCCATGTGGCGTCGGCTTTCAGTTGCCCAATCTCCTGCACGAGCGTGAGCGTGTGTTCAGGCGGCGCAGCAGGGGCTTCGGCCTTGGACTTCGGGTCAACCGTGGGCTTTGTCGGTTCGGCCTTGGGTTCTGCTTTCGGTTTTGGCTCCGCCTTTGGTTCGGGTTTCTCTGCCTTGGTCTTGGCTTCTTTCTTGGGCTTGGGCTTTGGTTCGGCCTTGGGTTTCGTGGCTGGGCGACCGCCGAGTTTGCCGTAGGCCGCACCCTTTTTGCCGTTCTTGCGGCGGAGAGAGCTGCGGTCGATGTCGTCCTTGACGATGAGGAAGATGGCCTTGGACGCGTCGGAGATGCCCTTGGGGGAAACGCCGTCGAGCGCATACTTGGCCACTGCGGCGTAGATCTCGCCCTGAATCTCCGACGGCATCAGACGGATGGCATCGAAGAAGCTGCGGCGGAAAATGAAACTGTCGTTCTTCATAAGTGTCAGACCTCCTTTATGCGGATGCCATGCACGTGGAGCATGAGTTTCCGCTTGATGATATATTCCTTGGTGCGCATGCCCTTGGTGTCCTCCACGACGGTATGGCCTGTGGCACGGTCGGTATAGACGAAGTCGGCTATGTAGCGGCAGGAGCGTTCGAGGAGCGTGCGCTTGCCACTGGAGTCACCGTCGGCATACTGGGCTGGTATCAACTCGTAGGGCACCTGCTCCCTAAGGTCGGAGATGAGTCCGGCACGCTCCATGAGACGGAGCTGGGCAGCGCGGTAGTGCTCACGCTTGGAGGCGTGGGTGCCGACGCGCTTGTTGCCGTACTTGCTGCGGCCTTGGGGAACAGGGAAAGGGAGCTTAGCCATTGGCGGTTGAGGTGTTGTAGGTGAAGAAGTCGACAATCTTGGTGGCGTCGAGGGTGGCAATCTCGTAGTCGGCCATGCTGCCCTCCATGTACTTGACCACGGCCTTGCGAGCGTTGTCGATGTCGGAAGCCTCCATGATGTAGTAGATGGGCTGGCGCTTCTCCTTGCCGGTCTTGACGTCGACTGTGATGAGATTGACCTTTACCTTGAACCACGTGTCGGCATCGTCGCTGAGGCTGCGCACGGCATTGGAATAGTTGGTGCGCTTGATGGTGGCCACGTCGAAGCTGTCATCGACCTCGTTGTGGAGCTGTCCGGCCACACGCGCTTCGGCTTCGGCAAACGACAGAGCGTCGACGAGGTAGAGTTCGGTGACCATGTGCTTCATGCCGTTGTCCCCTACCTTTTCGTAGCGGACGCCACATTCGTAGAGTCTCATAGGGCGGCCTCCTTTCCTGCTGTTGAGTTGAGCTGCGCCACCAAGTCCTTGCTGACACGGAGCTTGGCCGACTTGTGGGCTGGAACGACGATGGGTTTGCCTGTCTGCGGATTGCGTGCTACACGTTCGGCCACGTCGTAGGGCTGGATTGAGCCGAAGCCACGGATGACGATGGGTTGTCCGAGGACGAGAGTTTCCTTGATGACACGGAACACTCCGTCGACTGCTTGGATGGATGTGGAGAGGTGGAGCTTTTCAGATACGGCCACCTCTTTGGCCAGTTCGTTTTTTGTCATGATGATTTAATCTTTAATGGGTTATTATTGTTGATGGTTGAAATCGTTGGGAGCGTGCTGCACCATGGTGGGAACGGAGAGTTCGAGGATGTCTTTGTCGGAAGCGAGCCGCCAGAAGTAGTCGGTGTAGACTTCCTTTTTCTCGTCGATGTAGGTTTCCTTTACCTCTACCTTGACGGCGTGGATGAAGGGAAAAATCTTTACCACGGCATAGCGGCCAGTGGTTTGTTGTGATGTCATTTGTCTCATAGCTTTTTCTTTTTGAGTTTATCGGTCAGTTTTCTTATGTACCATGCCCGGGAGGAATAGCGCAATCCCGGATGGAGGTCGTAGAGAGCTGCGGCATCGTCGAGATACTTGATGACGCGCAGCAAGTCGGTTTTGCAGAGGTCAGCCATCGTCGGAGGGATTGAGGAAGAGGTTGGTAAGTTCGTTGAAGTACATCTCATCTTGCGGAATGTCGTCGTCGGAAGCCATTATCTGGTTGGCGATGGACTTCTTCTTGTGGATGATGGCGTAGAGAGTGCGGTCGATGGTGGCGTCGCCGAGGAGATAATAACACGTGACGTTGTCCTTTTGGCCGATGCGGTGGGCACGGTCTTCGCACTGGCAACAATCTGCATAGGTCCATGGAAACTCAATGAACGCCACGTTGGACGAAGCGGTGAGGGTGAGCCCCACGCCGGCAGCCTTGATGGAGCAGACGATGAGCTGCGCCTGGCCCGACTGGAAGGCGTCGACGGCAGCCTGTTTCATGGTCATGGAGTCGCGCCCGGTGACGGACACGGCCTTGGGGAAGGCTCGCTTAATCTCGTCGACAATCTCGTGCAAGGAGCAGAAGAGGATGAGCGGTTTGCCGTTGGCGAGGAACGTGCGTGTGAAGTCGATGGCCTGCTTGACCTTGCCCTTGGCGGAGAGCGAGCGCAGGGTCATAAACTTGACCAGAGCTTCCATGCGCATCTTGCGGCGGATGTCGATGTCGTCGCACTCGGTGTACTGGCGCAGATACTCGGCAAGGTCGTGCTCGGCAAGCATGTATTCGTCGCGGTTGGAGATGTCGACGATGAGGTCGGTGCGTGTCTTGTCGGGCAGTTGGGTGAGCACCTTGGCCTTTTCACGGCGTATCATGCAGCGAGAGTAGAGTTCGGCGGAGAGACGTTCGAGGTTGCGCGGAGCGTCGTCCTCGTCGTTGCGGTTGCGCAGATCCTTGGAGATTTCGCCACCGCCATACTCGGCGAGGAACTTGGTGCGTCCGCCGAACTCCTGCAGCCGTCCCATGATGGAGAGCTGGGCGATGAGGTCGGCAGGACGATTGACCACAGGTGTGCCCGAAAGGAGTATGCGGTAGTCCTTGCCCTCGGCTATGCCACGTGCGAAGATGGTCTGCTGTGCAGAGGGGTCCTTTACACGGTGGCTCTCGTCGATGATGATGGAACGGAACAGTTTGATGTCGGGCGTGAAGACCACGTCTTTCAAGCGGAAGCCTGACTTCTTGCCAGTGTCCCACACGAAATACTTGCGCAGGCTCTCGTAGTTGACGATGGCCACTTGCTGCATGCCCATCTTGAGGAGGTAAGGCCACGTGGTGAGCACGGAATTGTCAAGCACAAGGGCGTGCTTGTCGGTGAACTTCTCGAACTCTCGCTGCCAGTTGATTTTGAGCGACGAGGGGCAGATGACCAGGCAAGGGTAGGCACCAGCACAATCAACGATGCCTATGCTTTGGAGCGTTTTGCCCAGTCCGGGCTCGTCGCCGATGAGCAGACGGTGCCAGCGCAGCCCGGCAAGGATGCCCTCTTTCTGGTAGTCGTAGGGTTCGACACGGAGGTGATGGTGGAGCGTAGGGGTCATAGGGCAGCGAGCTTGGAGGTAGGAAGTGTGATTTCGTAGCCTTGGATGAAGGCTCGACGGCGCAGACTGGTGCAGGTGAGGCGGCAGTGGCGACACTCCTTGGAGCGTGCGCCCATGCCTGTGGAGGCACGCACACCGCCTGTCATGCCGCCGCAGGTGTAGCCGTACTGTCCCGACCATACGGCAAAGGGACACATGCGGCGCAGACTGCGAAGCAGACGGACTTGGAGAGATGGTGATAGTATCTTGCTCATATCTTGGTCATTGTTGGACATTACTTATAGGGCGAAAGCCCAATACTGGAAAGCGAGTTCCTCATACTTCTCACGGCCACGACGGTAGACGTCGTCGTCGCGAGTGATGAACTTCTTGAAGATGCGGCAGTTCTTCTTGCTGATGGCGTAGATGAAGTCGCGGTCGGACTGGGCTATGTCCATGTACCATGCACGGGAGCGGTCCCAGTCGAAGAAGTCAATGGCAGAGTCGAATTCCGCTTGCGTGGAAGCGAAGGTGGTTTTGAGGTCGCCGCCGAAGTGGCACGAGGGCAACCACCAGTCCCACTTGCAGCGTGTGGGGAGAGTGAAACGGAAACCGCCGTTGGTGAACTCCTGCGAGGGGTTGGTCATGGAGCGCTGAGTGTCGGACAGCTCCAGCACCTTGGCCAGAAAGGGGTCACGACGGGATTCGGCACGCAAGGCTCGCTGCATCTCACGTGCGTGGAGGAACTCCTCCTCGGAGCACGGAGCGCCGTCGATGGTCATGTGGATGAAGTCGACACGCGAGGGTTCGGTGACGATGGCATCGACTATGCTTCCGAAGCGGAACGCCGCCTCACGGTCGCCATACTGGGGGTGCGGATGGAGCAGGTTTTTCAGTTCGGTGAGGTCGGAGTTGCTCACCTCGCTGCGCTGATAGTAAGCGTCGGGATTGTCAATAGTCGTCGTCATAGTCGCCATAGTCGTAGTCGGGAATGTATTCCACTTCGCCCTCGCCGTCGCACGCCTCGCACACAACCACCTCGCCCTTGATGTAGCGAGAACGAATGGCGATGGCTTCGTCTTCGGTTTCGGGGAGCACTGTCCATGTCTCTTCGGTGCACTCAATGTCTTCGCCGTCCACAAGGTCGTAGGCGTGCCAGTGACGGCCTTTGCCGCCGCAAGCGCCGCACTCAACGTAGGTGTGGGCTGGTTCGTTCCATGGTGCACGAGGGTCGAACTCCGCACCTGCTGGGTAGTATCCGCTTCCTCTCATAACTGTACTTATTTTGCTTTTACTTCCTCTTCGTAGGACACAGACGAGGAACTGATGAACTCGGGATGGTCTTTGTCGTTGGCCGCTTTCTCGCAGTAGGTTATCTGCTTCTTGAAGGTCTTGGAGAGTTCCTCGACAGAAAGGAACTGCCCCTCCTTTGACCACCACAGGGACACGGCAGCGAGCACGCCCTGGGCATCGTGGAAGACGAGACGCTTCTTGACCGATGTCTTGGGCTGATAGCCTGACGGGGCAACGGTGGCCTGCGAGGCGAAGAGATTGCCCACCTCGGCTGCTTCCTGCTGGAGCTTCTTCTTGGCGGCTTCCTCTTCCTCCTTGCGCTTGCGCTCATCCTCGATGCGCTTGGCCTCGGCAGCTTCACGTGCACGCATCTCTGCTTCCATGCTTGCCTTATACTCGGCGTCGGCCTTGGACATGCGCTCCAGTTGGGCTTTCTTGGAGGGCAGAGCGTCGAGGATGGAGTCGCGGTATTCGCCCACCTCAAACTGGAACTGTTCGGTGAACTGGGGCATGAGCTTGGCAAGTATGGACTGGCGCACCTCGGAGAGCTGGTCCTGAATGTCGGCAAGCTCGGAGGGTATGCGGACGTTGGAGGTTGTGACGGTGGCCCAGTTGTCGGGCAGAGTGACGGCATACTGCTTGATGGCCTTGCTCTGCTGCTCGTAGTTGTCGAGGGTGACAGCGGTGTTGAGCTTGGTGAGGGTGTCGATGGCGTTGGCGGTGTAGTCGGAGAACGATTTCTTGTAGTCGTCCTCAACGTCGGTCTTGTAGGCATTGAACGCCTGTTCACGCTGTTGGCGCAGCATCTCTGCACGGCGTTTGCGCTCCTCTTCCTCACGCTTCTGTGCGGCGTAGGTGTTGCGGAGCTGCTGTATCTGATAGGGAATAGACGCTGTCTTGGTGGGGTCAATGGAGTTTTCCATCTGGGTGAAGCCTGAGCGTATCTGGTCGAAGAGTTTGGTGATGGCCGAACGATTGGTGTTCATCTTCTTCACGGTGTTGCGAGCCTTGTTGATGTAGGTGGCGCACTGCACGTCGAGTTCGTCGGTCATGCCGTCGGCATTGATTTGGTCGAGCAGACGTTGGCCGTAGTCGGCGCAACGCTGACAGGAAAGGGTGTTGCTCTGATATACCTCGGGAGCGGACTGTGCTATGAGCTGCACGTTCTCGCTGCGCACGATGGTGAGTTCGGTGTTGGTCATTTGTTGGTTCATAGTTGTATGTATTGTGTTTGGGAATTAGAATGTGTCGTCGTCAGTGGTGGCCGATGGGTCAACGGTGACTCCGGCCGATGTGTCGGGATCTGGGGCAAAGGACTGTTCCTGGGGTTTGCCGCTGACTATCTCGCCAGTGGCGGTGTCAACGTGTTCGCCCTCGGGAGTGATGCCGTAGATGTCGTCGGTGATTTCGGGTTCGTCTACCTGCTGCGACTCCAACTGTGTGGCACGGCCTACACGTGCCTTGGGATAGGTCTTGAAGGCGTGCTTGATGCACTTGGCTATGAGGAAGCCGGGGTCTATCTGTCCGCCCTGGGCGACGTAGAGTTCGTTGGGTTTGCCCTGCTCCCACTGGTGGGTCTGAGGATTGAACTTGCGGTTTTGGCGTGCGGAGTAGTTGGAGAGACGCTCCCAGTCTTCGGGCAGCATGACGGCGTAGTCGGCCGAACCGTCGGCACGTGTAATCTTCATGAAGCAAGCCACGATGCGTCCCGACTTGTGGGGCAGACGGCAGATGTAGTTGACAAACTTCTGTCCATTGCGCTCGCCATACTCGAAGCCGTCTTCCTCATAGACGATGACGGGGTTGTCGGCGTGGCGTATCTGTCCGCAGCGTGCGCGGAGCACCAGTTCGCCATAGCCGGAGACGGTGAGCACGCACTGGGTCTCGTAGCGGTTTTTCTTCTGTCCGCGCTCGTCGACAAAGGAATCAACGGCGATGGAGCGTGAGAGGAGGTAGGCCTGGGCCTTGGCTCCGGGGTCAAGGGTGAGTCCGCTGATGGCCACGTCGAGAAAGGAGGTGAAGAGGGAGAAGTGGTTGCACTTCTTGCGGAGGTCTTCCTTTTCGGAAAGCAAGCGGTTGAAGTTGCGTGACTCCTTTTCATAGGCGGCTTCGCCCGAGATGCCTGTGGATGGTGTCCACATGGCTTCGTAGATTTGGATGAACTTGTCGCGCACGTTGTCGTTGCGCACGATTTCGGTGGGCTGCAGGTTGTTGAGTTGCTCAACTGTAATTCCTATTTTGCTCATAGTGGTTAAAAAATTTGGATTGTGAATGTATGTTTGTTTATCGCGAGTGCCGCAGGGAGGAGTCGAACCCCCTAATGCCGAAAGCCTTTAATGCCGATTGCGCCTATCCGTTTAGCGCACTATCTGCGGCAAAGGTGGGCTACTTATGGAGGTAGTCTTGCTGAGTCCTCTGCAAGAGCCGGAGGTCGGCTGTGCGGTATTCCACCTTGCCCGGACGCTTGTAGGCCACGACCTTGCCCTGTTTGCGCCAGCGCTCCACATTGGCACGCCCGAAGATTTCAAAGGCTTTGTTCTGGCTGATGAACTCGGGGTCTTTGGCATCCAGTTTGAGCAGATGCACAACCCTTGCGGCTATGTCGTCGAGGAACGTGGAATACCTGACGCACTTGTCGGAGAAGTTGAAGAGTGTCATGGGCGTCAGTCTTCCTCTCCGATAAACTCCGTAAGCTCGGGTATGTCACCCATGTTGCTCCAACGCAGAAACAGGTTGTAGGCGAGGGCGAGCACTGCGAGAGCCACTATCTTTGAGCCGAAGAGCACTGCGACGTAGGCCCAAAAGCCTATGCCGTCGGCAGGCATGGCCACGAAGCCGAGAGAAACGACGATGCCAAGGAGGGTGAGCACCCAGTAGCGGTAGTTGGTGATGATTGCTTTCATATTCTTTGGAGTTTTAAGAGGCGGACGCACCGTGGGAGGGGAAAAACGTGTCAAATTTTTAATCTCTTATGGTTGGCACGTCCGCCTGTGTTTCGTAACTTTGTTATGTCAAATTTTTAATTGTATGGAAACTTTAGATTTATTCTTGGGAGGATTTCCAAATTCCGCCCATCCGCTTGACCGCAAGCGTTTCATCAAGTATGCGTTTGAATCCGCAAGGGCTGAACTGCCTTTGGATGAAGACGCTTTTCGCAAGGCCGGTGTCACTGAGGAGAACATCAAACGCTATCTTGAAGCTTATTCGTGGATAAGAGACATTCGAGCGATGCTTGACTCAGGAGAACTCTGACCCTCTCGGCCACCATCGTGGCTACCTCGCGCGTCGGATAGAGTGTGCCTATCCGGCGCATTTCTTCCAACTGGCTGATGCCGCCTACTCCACGGCCACAGTTCATGTCGCCCAACCGTGCAGGGAGGTAGTCGCCCTCACGGAGATACCAGAGGTTGGCGTTGGCGTATTTGATGATTTCCGATTCAGTCATTTGTCTGTCGTTCTGTTGAACATGGTGGCGTTTTGGCATACTCGACGTAGCGTTTCACGTAGTTGCAGTAGCGACCGTTGAGGCCGTTGTGCGAACGTTGGCAGGAGGAGCAATACTGGTTGGTCATGGCTTGTCACCTCCTCGTGATGTCGTAGTATGCTCCCCAGTCCACCAGTTCAAGCGTGAACTCCGGCTCCGCGCCTTTGGAGTTTTCACGCCATACGGCTGAACGAACCACACTCTCGGAGCCAAGCTCCTGACGCGAGAAGCGCACTGTCTCGCCATGAGGGATTTGCCTTATCGTCGCAGGGACGTTTACTTTCTTGACAACCTTAACCTTTTTTAGGCTGATTACTTTGTTGTTAATCATAATGGGCGTTATCTTTGCGAATTAAAAACATGCTCATTGCAGTGCAATAGCTAAATGATTTCGATGCAAAGATAAGGCTTTCTGTTGAACTATCAAGAGTTTGCATTATCATTTTGCCTTTATTAACAGTATTAATCAAAAGTCTACATTATGGAAGGTAAGATGCTGAAACGCAAGATTACGGAGATTAATGTAACGCAGTTGGATTTGGCAAGCAGGTTGGGAGTGACTCCCCAATCGCTTTCTTCCATCCTGCATGCAAAGGACGTTCGTTCAGGAACTATTGAGAAAATAGCCCAAGTTTTGGACACGTCAGTTAGCTTCTTCTACGGAGAAGGACAATATTGCCACAACGCTGTGGCGAGTGGTAACAGGTCAGTTGCGGCCATCAACAGCAACGTCTCGTCTCCCACCACAGACGTGTTGGAGGAACGAGTGAAGGCGTTGGAAACGCTTGTGGCAGAGAAAGAAAGACTGATAAAGGTTTTGATGGAAAGACAATACGACAAATAGCGATGGAGGGCAACAAAAGAGCTAATATTGGGAAAGCATTGGGAATAGGAACGGTTGTGTCCATGTATATGCCAATTCTGTTCTTGTCAAACAATGGTCATGACTGCGAATACGACGACTGTATGATGATTTTCTACCGTGACGAGTTAGGGTGTTGCATTGAAAAAAGTATCAACGACCTGTGCTTGTTTCTTGCAATCATGTGGAACGTTGCCATTGGCGGCGGAGCTTTGGTGTTAAGCAAATCAAAAAATGCAATCTCCCCCTTTGTTTTCATCGTGGTGTTACTTGCCATATCTGCATTTGCCGCACTTTTAGACCCATCAAAATGGAAATTCTTTTTTGTTTCATTGTGCCCTGCTGTCATGTTTACCGTCAGTGCGGCCTATAACAACACAAACGAAAAATTATGAAAATAGCACTTCACTTCCTTGGTTCGCTTGCAATCATCATGGCGCAGGCCATTGCCTATTCTCTGGTATATAGCGCATTGCATTGGTTGTTTACGGGAGAAATGTCGTGGCAAATGTTTCTCGGCGGCACGCTGGCGATATTCCTGTTTCTGTTTGCTTGGAGCGTGTTCGATACCGCAAGGACACTGTACCATTTCCACAAAGACCCGATATTCAAGCGTGCTCACTTGATGACAGACATAAGCTGGAAAGACTACAAAAGACTGAGAAGACGGATGAAAAGTACAGATAACGCCCAATATGATAAATAGCGTTTCGTGTTATCTTGCACATTCCCCCAATCAACATCTTGGCTTATCAATCAACGGTTTCATTGTGAAAGGCAAGGCTTATGGAGCTGAAAGAATTTATAAACAACACCCTCACACAGATTGCAGAGGGAGTACAGAACGCCATTGACCAATCAAACGGCAAAGGGTATCGGGTTAGTCCAGTTCAGGGCAATGTGGGTGAATCATGCACTGTTCACTTTGATTTGTCCGTCGAAAGTCAAAAGGACGGAGGGGCGAACGTCAAGGTGCTGAGCGGCAACATTTCCGAAAAGGCCGCCAACCGAATAAGTTTCGACATCTCAATGACGTTGCCGTACTCTTCACTCTTGAAGAAGCCGAAAAGTCCTAATGCTAAATGAAGTCTTCGTATTCTTTATCCAAGTCCAAAAACCAACTCACAGCATTTTGCGTCTGTATGATGGCTTGTGTTGCGGTGTTCGTTTTCTCGGCATAAAACCAGAACAACTTGTGGTAAAGTTTGTAGTACAGACGGCAACGCTTCTTGTAGCGGTTGCGTCTGAGCATGTTGCGGTAAGCGGAAATCAGACTTTTCATGCCGGCAAAGGTAATACGATGAGGCGACAGAGATTTTTAAGTTTTGTGCCATGGAACTGAAAGAATTTATAAAGACCGCGGTGGCGGACATAACCAACGCCGTGAGCGAACTGCAAAAGGAGCTGCGAAACGGAGCGATTGTGTCGCCGTCACTGCAAAACAACAACGAAAGTACCATCGTGATTGACAACAAGAACATGATACTCACCCAAGTGGCCTTTGACGTGGCCATCACAGCCGGCGGCACGGACACCGTAAGAGGAGGCGCAAAGGGAGGTCTCCACGTGTTCTCCGCAAACGTGGACGGCTCTACCGAGGAGCGCACGGAGAACATCTCGCACGTCTCGTTCACAATCCCGATAGTACTGCCGCAGCATCGGGTGAGGTCTGAGCAGGAGAAAGCGGATGACAACTTAGCGAATATGAAACATGCGGTACATACACTGGGCAGCGAATTGAGAGAAAAGGAGCGGAAAGCTTCTGAAAAGCTCAAACAAACTCTTCCCACCACAGGTCCATGTCTAAAAGATGACTGACGACACTTCGTGACTCACGTATTGCATCCGAAGCAGATTTGCCGTCTCTGATGTATTTCATGAACATTTTTTGTTCAAGATGCCACATGTGGCGGCAGTATCTTTTGTAGCGATACGCCCTCCACCATCTACGGAGTGATAACAATAAACTCTTCATGCGGACAAAGTTAACGGAAACGGAATTATGGACGGTTTTAAGTTTTGGAATACAGACGGCACGGAAGACCCTTTCCGTGCGGAACTGAAAGAGGCGGCATGGAACATCCTCCATGACAACCCCGGCACGGACTTCGGGGAATGGCAAGAGATGCTCGTCGAGCAATACCCGACGGAGCTGGTGGACGCACTCGGCACGAACCAACCCGAAGTGTTCGCCGAACTGTCCGAATGGTGGAACGGCATGGACTACGACGATGGTATCACGGACTTACGCTGCACATTCCATGACTGGGCGGAATACTTCGCCACAGAGCGGTCAGTAGAACTCTACGACCTGCTTATCGAGGCGAAACGCGAAACATTGCGTTTAAGCGGCGAAAATCTGCAAGGCCGATAAAGCACACATCCAAGCGCAGAAACGCCACCAGAAACAAAAGAACCCACAAATACGGTCATTCGTCGTGCCGAGTTGGAGTGCAAAGAAATTGAAAGAACGGATATAATTTGGGCGCAAAAAACCCTCAAAAGTCGGGCACACTTACCCAAAGTGTGCAACCCCTTTGGAAAAGCCACGGAAAAACAGCTGCCCAGGCTGCCGTGGAAGAGTAAGGCGATAAGCCGCTATTTTCAAGGAGTTAGGCTGTAAGCCCCGACGCAAAAGGGGTTTACAGCCTAAGTTGTTTTTAAGCGGTCTGCACATTCTGCACGATAATCATGCAGAATGTGTTGCCTAAACTTACAAAAAGAGACACAAGAATCGGGTGTCCACTTACATGAACTTACAAACGAATTTTGAAACATACAGATTATGGCAACATTCAAGGCAGTAGTGAGGACACCGCGCAAGGACGGATTCTACAAAGTATACATCCGCGTGGTGCACAAAGTAAAGCCGGGCTACATCAGCACGGACAAGTTGGTAACGAAACAGAGCATCGACAAGGACGGCAGTATCACCGACCCGTTCGTGAGCGAGTATTGCGCAAGGCGCATACTGAGGTTCACTGAACTACTCAACCGGGTGGACTACTCCAAGTGGACGGTGAAGCAGGTAATCGAGTATGTGACCAAGGAGGACGAGGACTTGTGTTTCTCGGACTATGCGCACCTGCACATCAACCGCATGATTGACAACGGTCAGGAGAGGAATGCGAAGAACTACAAGCTGGCGCTGCAGCACATGGAGCGGTTCGCCGGCACGACAAGGGTGATGTTCGGACAACTGACCTCCACGTTCGTGAACCAGTGGGTGCTGTCGCTGGAACAGACGCACAGGGCGAAGGAGATGTACCCGGTGTGCATGCGTCAGGTGTTCCGTGCGGCGGTGGCTGAATACAACGACTATGACAACAACTGCATCCGCATCAAGACGAACCCTTGGGGCAAGGTGAAGAT
>CAVJNH010000072.1:0-13589 GCA_963651005.1 Oscillibacter sp. MSJ-31 | reverse complement strand
GCATACTGATACACTTTTTGAACTTCAAAAGTGTCAACTTATTCAGTACACGTCAGATTGTCCCTAAACAGAAGCACTATGGCAATCAAACTCAAAGCAAAGGAAACGCTCCAACGCATCGGCGACAACAGGGTCAGCCGCTTTTCTCGTCCGGTTTGGCACCAAACTTTTTGAACCACAAAGGCCGTTGTGATACAACTTTTCCCCCAACCAGCAAGTTATGTGCGAAATTTTGTGTAACTTTGCATCCCGTAAGACTACTACAAGAAATGCCAAGAATTGTTTTTACCCTTCTCGTCAGCCTACTCCTGACACCCGCAGGCGCACAGGTCGGCCAACTGTTCGACACCGACAACCAGTTGTCGAGCAACTACGCCAACCAGGTGTTGCAGGACCGGCACGGCTTTATATGGATTGCCACACGCAACGGCCTGAACTGCTACGACGGCTATAACTTCAGTGTCATGTACCGCTCGGACCAAGACCAGCTCGGTTTCGAGAACAACTACATCAACCGCATGGCGCAGGACCGCGACGGCAACCTCTACCTCGGGACGAACAACAGCCTGTACCTCTACGACGGCTTCCAGTTCCGTGTCCTGCCCATGATGGCGGACGGGAAAGAGGTCCATGCCTACGTCCAGTATATTGCCATCCGCAGCAACGGCGACGTGATTGCCTGCGTGTCGGGCTACGGCCTGCTGCGCGTGGTGGACAAGGAAAAGGCGGTCAGCGTCGGCGGAGCCTTCGGACAGTACAAATATCCCAAGTTCTGCTTCGAGGACCGGCAGAAACGGCTGTGGATTGCCTACGAAGGCGGCAACGTCATCCGGCAGGAGGCCAACGGCAAGCTCACCACCGACATTCCCGGGACGGCAGGGCTGCAGGTGCGCGAAATCGCGGAAGACCGGCACGGCAACATCTATTTCGCCACACTGCGCCAGGGACTGTACGTCATGGCTCCACAGACCAAGCAGTCCGTCCTCGTTCCGGGCACGGAGGGTCTCCCCATCAACAACCTCTACGTGGCACGCAACGGCAACATCTACATCGGATGTGACGGCAAGGGACTCTTCGTCTACCATCCCGACACGGGGAAGTTGACCGACAATCCCTACTTCTGCAACCGCATCGATCTCAGCAAGACGAAGGTGTCCAGTGTCATCGAGGACGCGGAAGGCAACATCTGGATGAGCATGCTCCAGAAGGGCGTGTTCATGCAACCCAAACGCCGCTTCGCATTCGGGTATATGGGCTTCCGTCTGGGGGCACGCAACCTGATCGGGGAGCACTGCGTGTCCAGCGTACTGCGCAGCCGCGACGGAGCCGTATGGGTGGGGACCGACAAGGGCGGTCTCTACCGCATGATTTTCAGCGGCACGACACCGGTGGCCGCTACCCACGTGGTCAAGCTGCCGCTGGCCATCCTCGGCCTGTGTGAAGACCAACACGGCAACATCTGGACCGGCAACTATGAGGACGGCTGCGGCTACGTCGACCCGTCCGGCACGTACCACCGCTACGACTTCCATCTGAAGGATAACCCCGTCGTGTTCGACCTCAAGGCCGACCGCTACGGCAACGTCTGGATGGCCACCATGGGCCACGGACTGATCTGCCGCCGCCCCGATGGCACCCTCAAAGTGTACCGGATGCTATCCGGTGCAGACACCGACAGACACATCAACAGCATCCCCAACGACTATGTCGTCAAGCTGGCCCTCTCGCCCGGCCACCGATACCTCTACGTGGCCACGTCCATCGGACTGTCCTGTCTGGAAATCGCGACCGGCAACTGGCTGAGCAAGTACGCCACCAACTGCGTCAACGACGGTGCCTTCTCCCATTGCGTCTTTGCCGACAGGAAAGACAACGTGTGGTACGGCACGGAGAACGGCCTGTTCCGCTACACCGGGAAGAACACCAAGCCCACCCACTACGACACGTCCGACGGACTGCCCGACAACAGCGTGTCGCTGATTACGGAAGACGCACGCGGCGACATCTGGATAGGCACCATCCACGGCCTGTGCTGGCTGCACACCAAGAGCGGCAAGACCTACAACTACTATCTGGAGAGCGGACTGCAAAGCAACGAGTTCAGCGACGGGGCCGCCTTCGCCGCCGACGGAGGACGGCTGTTGCTGCTTGGCGGTACGGGCGGTCTCAACTGGTTTGACCCGGTCAAACTGAAACAGCACATCTGGAAAGCCCGCGTCTGCCTGTCCCACCTCATCGTGGGCAACCGCACCGTCTATCCCGGCATGAAATCCGGCAACCGCACCATCACCGAAGAGCGCGTGACCGACTCCAAACGGTTTGACCTGGCACACGACGACAACTCGTTCACCCTCCAGTTCTCGACCCTCACCTACACCCATACCGGACAAATCGCATACGCCTACAGCATCAACGGCGAAGACTGGCACACGATGCAGCCGGGCATCAACGAGCTGACCTTCTCCCACCTGCCCGCCGACAAGTACAAGATCCGCGTCAAGGCCATCAACAACCAGCAGGAAACGCCCATACGCGAGTTTACCGTCAACATCCGCCCGGCCTGGTACGCCAGCCTCTGGGCACGCATCGCCTACCTCGCCGTCGTCCTGCTGCTGGTGTGGGGGTACATCCGGCATCGGCGCAAGCGCGAGCAGGACAACCTGCTGCTGCAAAGCCACATCCACGCAGAAGAGATGGGCGAAGCCAAGCTCCGCTTCTTCATGAACATCAGCCACGACATCCGCACCCCGCTGACGCTCATCATCACCCCGCTGCTCTCGCTCATCAAGAACGACAAAGACCCGCAGCGGCAAGGCATCTACGAAATCATCAAGAAGAACGCGGAACGCATCCTGCACCTCATCAACCAGATGATGGACTTGCGGAAGATTGACAAGGGCATGATGGTCATGCACATGAAGCAGACCGACCTTGTCTCGTTCATCGGCGACGAATACAAGCTCTTCCAGCAGCAGGCCTCCGCCAAGAACATCACCTTCGCGTTCGAACACGACGCGGAAACGCTACCCGTCTGGATCGACCGCAACAACTTCGACAAGGTCATCATCAACATCCTGTCGAACGCCTTCAAGTTCACGCCCACGGGCGGCCACATCCTCATCCGCCTCACCCACACCGGCCACCACGCCTACATCTCCGTGAAGGACGACGGCATCGGCATTCCGAAAGACAAGATAGAGACCATCTTCCAGCGTTTCTACCAAAGCCCGACCAATCCCAACGACCGCAACACAGGCACGGGAATCGGTCTGGACCTGACCCGGTCGCTCGTGGAACTGCACTACGGCACCATCGTGGCCCACAACAACGAGAAGGGCACCGACCCCGTCTTCACCCACGGCAGCGAGTTCATCATCCGTCTCCCGTTGGGATGCGACCACCTCAAGCCGGAAGAGATTGCCGACGGAGAGGACACCAAGGACGAACCGAACCTGCTGGAGGAAATGGAGCAGACGGACGAGCCGAAAAACGGACAGGAGCAGGACGCGGACACGCCACTGACCGACGACGGCCCGTCCCCGACGGCCAAGACCGGCAAGGCCACGCTGGCCCTCGTCGAGGACGACGACGACATTCTGGAATACCTGCGCACACAGTTTGCCGACGACTTCAAGCTGCAGACGTTCCACAACGGCAAGGAAGCCCTCCACGAAATCGTCCGACAGCAGCCCGACCTGATCATCTCGGATGTCATGATGCCCAAGATGGACGGCATGACCCTCTGCTCCAAGCTCAAGTCCAACATCCGGACCAACCACATCCCCATCATCCTGCTCACGGCAAAGAGCCGGGAAGAAGACCAGTTGGAGGGACTCGAAACCGGTGCAGACGCCTACATCCTCAAGCCGTTCAACATGGACATCCTGCGGCGCACCGTCCTCAATCTGCTGACCTCCCGGCGCACGCTCCGCAACAAGTTCAACGGCAGCGAAAGCCAGGACACCCACGTGGAGGACGTGCAGGTGAAGGCACCCGACGAAGCCCTGATGGAGCGCATCATGCAGGTCATCAACGACAACCTCAGCAACCCCGACCTCAGCGTGGACACCATCGCCCAGAAGGTGGGCATCAGCCGCGTCCACCTGCACCGCAAGATGAAGGAACTGACCAACCAGACCCCGCACGGCTTCGTGCGCAACATCCGGTTGGAACAGGCGGCCAAGATGCTGCGCACCTCCAGACACAACATCACCGACGTGATGTTCCGTTGCGGCTTCTCCAACTCCGCCAGCTTCAGCACCATGTTCAAAAACCTCTACGGATGCTCGCCCAGAGAGTATATGAACCGCGAAATGAACGACAGGAAAAACTTTCCGTAACAAGAGAAAAACTCCGTTTGCTATGAAATGCGTAACTTTGCAGCGTCGGAACAAACCACCGGCAGCAAACAACATCATAGCATTATGAAGAGAAGCCTCATCGCCACCATCGCCCTTGCCGTCGCCACGACGGCAGCGGCACAGACGGCAAAGTTCTCCAACTTCCGTTACGTTGGAAACGACAGCCGGTTCAGCGCGTCCATCGACCGCACCCACCAGTATTACAACCCCATCCTGGCCGGATTCTACCCCGACCCGTCGGTCTGCCGGGTAGGCGACACCTATTATTTGGTCAATTCCTCGTTCACGTTCTTCCCCGGCGTGCCCCTCTCCACCAGCAAAGACCTGGTCAACTGGACAGCAGCCGGACACGTGCTGGACAGGCCGTCGCAGGTGCCGCTGAAAGGGCAGCACGTCTCGGGCGGCATCTATGCACCGGCCATCAGCTACAATAAGAAGAACAAGACTTTCTACATGATTACCACCAATGTGGGGGCCGGCAACTTCTTCGTCAAGACCAAGAACCCGGCCGAAGGGTGGAGCGAACCCATCTACCTGCCGAAGATTGACGGCATCGACCCCTCCTTCTTTTTCGACGACAACGGCAAGGGCTACATCGTGCACAATGCGCCGGTGGTGGGCAAGGCCGACTATGAGGGGCAGCGTGCCATCCGCCTGTTTGAGTTCGACGTGAAGGGCGACAGCATCAAGGGCGACTTCAAGGAAATCCTGCGCGGCGGCACTCACGTGGAAGCCCGTCCGATATGGATTGAAGGGCCACACCTCTTTAAGTATAATAAATACTATTACCTGATGTGTGCGGAAGGCGGCACGGGTCCCTGGCACAGCGAGGTCATCCTGAGAGCCAAGCATCCGAACGGCCCTTGGGAAGAATGTCCGAACAACCCCATCCTCACCCAGCGCACGGGACTGAAGGCCGACCGTCCGAACCCCGTTTCCAGTGCCGGCCATGCCGACCTCGTGGAAGACGGGAAGGGACAGTGGTGGGCCGTGTTCCTCGGCTGCCGTCCCTACGAGCAGGATATGTACAACACCGGACGGGATACCTATCTGCTCCCCGTGACCTGGAAAGACGGATGGCCCACCATCCTCGCACCCAACACGGCCATTTCCCCCGTCGGCGAGAAAGCCGGGCTGCAACCGACCGGAGAAAACCGCTTCAGCGGCAATTTCACCTACGAAGACCACTTCGACCAGGCCACGCTCGACAACCGTTGGATGCGCCTCAGAGACTCCGACGGTTTCTGGAAGACCGGCGACGGTGCGCTGACCCTCACCCTGCAGCCGGGCAACATCTACCAGCGCGGGCCGATGTCTGCCCTTTGGGTGCGCCAGCAGCACGGCACCTTCACGGCAGAGACCACCCTGGACTTCACGCCCCGCAACGACCACGACCTGGCCGGAATGGCCCTGCTCCAGAAGGAAGACCACAACATCGTGTTCGGCAAGACCCTCGTCGGCGGCAAGCCCATGCTCACCCTGACACGCAGCGAACGCTTCACCATGCCCCTCGCGTCGGCACCGGTGGGCAACGGGCCGCTCAAGCTGAAGGTGGAAGCCCACGACCGCTATTACGATTTCCTGTACGCCGAAGGCAACGGCGAATGGAAAGTGCTGGCACGCGGTGTGGACGGTTCGAACCTCAGCACACAGAAGAGCGGCGGATTTATCGGAGCCTGCATCGGCCTCTACGCTTCGTCCGACAAGGACAAGCAACCGGCCATGCGGCGTCCATGACCCAAGAACACCTTATTTTTCAACTCATTCATTACAGACAGGCAGCACCGCCGGGAACCACCGGTGTGTTGCCTGTCGCCCTTTTGTCCCTCTTCTTTTCCTTCTTTCTTCCTTCTTCTTTCCCTCTTCTCTTCCCTCTCTCTTGGGGCGAAAAAACGAGAAACTCGCATTTCTTTTGGTCATTCGGGCTTTTTGTTGTAACTTTGTAGCGCATTGTGCACACAGATTTCAAGAATGACCGTAGCAGACTATATCAGGCAAGACCACGGAGAACGCGGATTCTCCTTCGAAGTGCTTCCACCGCTGAAGGGCAATGGAACGGAAGCCTTGTTCAAGACCATTGACAAATTGTCCGTGTTCAAGCCCGGCTTCATCAACATCACGACCCACCACAGCGAATCGGTCTACCGCGAATTGGAGAACGGACAGTTCGAGCGGCTCCGCATCCGCCGCCGTCCCGGTACGGTGGCCATTGCCGCCGCCATCCAGCAACGCTACAACATTCCCGTCGTTCCCCACGTAATATGCAGCGGAACGACCGTGGAGGACATTGAATACGAGTTGATTGACATCCAGTTCCTGGGCATCAGCAACCTGATGTTGCTCCGGGGCGACAAGGCCAAGGAGGACAGCCGGTTCACTCCCACTCCCGGCGGCCATTCGCATACCACCGACCTCATCCGGCAGGTGGTGCGCTTCAACGACGGGTTCTTTGCCGACGGCACTCCCATCAAGCATCCCGGCACGAAATTCGACTTCGGCGTGGCCTGCTATCCGGAGAAGCACGAGGAAGCCCCCAACCTGGAGCGCGACATGGAATATCTGAAGCAGAAACAGGACCTCGGGGCACAGTATGCCGTGACGCAGCTCTTCTATGACAACGGGAAATACTTCTCCTTTGTCGAGCAGGCACGCCGGATGGGCATCACCATCCCCATCATCCCCGGCATCAAGCCCATGGCCAAGCTCAGCCAGTTGACCGTCGTGCCGAAGACGTTCCACTGCGACATTCCAGAGGCACTGGCCAAGGAAATCGTCAAGTGCACGACCGACGAGCAGGCACGCCAGCTGGGCATCGAGTGGACTACGGCACAGTGTCAGGAACTCTACGCCCATGGGGTCAGGAACATTCATTTCTACACCGTCTCCGCCGTGGACTCGGTTGTGGAAATCACCAAGCGGTTACTATGACAGGATTCGAGCAGGTGATAGGACAGCAGGAGACCCAGCAGCGGCTACTCCAGATGGTGGACGAACAGCGTCTGCCGCACGCCCTCATGCTCTGCGGCCCGACCGGCTGCGGCAAGATGGCACTGGCCATGGCCTTCGCCGCCCATCTGCTCCGGCGCAACGCCAACGATGCCGCCATGCTGGCCAAATGGGAGCACCCCGACCTGCACTTCACCTTCCCCACAGTCAAGCTGCCCTCCATGAAGTCAGACCACAAGCCCGTTTCCGACGACTTCATACGCCCATGGCACGACCTCATCAAGGGCGGGCCGTATTTCACCATGAACGAATGGATGGAGTGTATGGGAGCCGGCAACCAGCAGGCCATCATCACGGCCGGGGAGAGCGACGCCCTGACCCACAAGCTGTCGCTGAAATCCAGTCAGGGCGGCTATAAGGTCTGTCTGATCTGGCTTCCCGAGCGCATGAACATCGACTGTGCCAACAAGATACTGAAACTGTTGGAAGAGCCGCCCAGCCAGACCGTGTTCCTTCTGGTCTGCGAAGCACCGGACAAGTTGCTGGAGACCATCCGCAGCAGGGTGCAACGCATCGACGTGAAGCGCATCGCGGACCAAGACATCGAGAACGCACTGCAAACGCAGCGCGGCCTGTCGCCCGACCAGGCGGCACGCATCGCCCACATGGCCTGCGGCAGTTGGCTGAAAGCGTTGGAGGCACTGAAAGCCGACTCGGAGAACGAGTTCTTCCTGGATATGTTCCAGACCCTGATGCGGATGGCCTATGCCCGCCGCGTGAAGGACATGAAGACCTGGAGCGAACGCATGGCAGGAACAGGGCGCGAGAAGCAGAAAAGGTTTCTGGAATACGCGCTCCGCCTGACGCGCGAGAACTTCATGTACAATTTCGGAGAGCGGGAACTCTGCTACATGACCGAGCGGGAAGAGGACTTCGCCAAGAATTTCGCCCGGTACATCAACGAGGCCAATGTGATGGAAATCAGCGACCTGTTGACCCTCGCCATACGCGACATCGGACAAAACGCCAATTCCAAGATTGTGTTCTTCCATCTGGCCATACAGATGATCGTACTGCTCATACAGAAATAACGACAAGAAACATCATACACCATATATATTATACAAAGCATGGAAAAGACAAAAGACCTCGAAATAAAGACGGGATGCACGCGCGGCCTGTGCCATCAGGCCGTCGGACGGCAAGACCGGCAGTTGAACACCTACGACTGGTTGGCGGACGTGCCGGGCAACATCGACACTACCGACCTGGTGGAGGTGCAGTTCAAGCACACCCGGAAAGGCTATTACCACAACGTCAACAAGCTGGAACTGAAGAAAGGCGACATCGTTGCCGTGGAAGCCAGTCCCGGCCACGACATCGGAGTGGTGACGCTGACCGGCCGGCTGGTCAAGCTGCAGGTGCAGAAAGCCCACCTGAAGAGTGCCGATGACATCAAGCGCATCTACCGCATCGCACGCCCCGTGGACATGGACAAGTTCAAGGAGGCCAAGAGCCGCGAACACGCCACCATGATCGAGAGCCGCCAGATTGCCAAGAACCTCGGACTGAAAATGAAAATCGGCGATGTGGAATACCAGGGCGACTGCAACAAGGCCATCTTCTACTACATCGCCGACGAGCGCGTGGACTTCCGGCAACTCATCAAAGACCTTGCCGCCACCTTCCACGTGCGCATCGAGATGAAGCAGATCGGCGCACGTCAGGAAGCAGGCCGGATCGGAGGAACCGGCCCGTGTGGCCGCGAGCTGTGCTGCGCCACATGGATGAAGAACTTCGTCAGCGTCGGGACGAGTGCCGCACGCTTTCAGGACATTTCGCTCAATCCGCAGAAGCTGGCCGGAATGTGCGCCAAACTGAAATGTTGCCTCAACTACGAGGTGGACGACTATGTGGAGGCCAGCCGGAAGTTGCCGGCAAAGGACATCCTGCTCGTGACCCAGGATGCGGAATACCACCTCTTCAAGACCGACATTCTGGCCGGATTGGTCACCTACTCGACGGACAAGAACCTGGCTGCCAATCTGGAGACCATCACCGCCGAACGCGCCAAGCAGATTATCGAGATGAACCGCAGGGGCGAGAAGCCGCAATCCCTTCAGGAAGGTGGCAAACCGAAAGACACGAAGCGGCTGTTTGACCTGGCCACGCAGGAGAACATCAACCGGTTCGACAAGAGCAAGAAGAAAAAGAAGAAGCCGGCGCGGAAGCCCGTGGACAACAATGCCCAACGTCCGCAGCCGGACAACCAACAACGCCCGCAAGGCAACAACCAACAACGCCCACAAGGCAACGGCCAACCTCGCCGTAACAGACGACAACCCCAGCAGCGCAAGCCCAGACCTCAGGACAACAACGACAATGCGTAAGTTCATACGATGCGCCGTGACGCTCTCCTGCCTGTTGACGGTTGCCGCCTGCAGCCTTGACACGGTGTACTGCCAATACCGGAGCGTCCCGACGGGCGGACTGGACCGTAGCGACACGTTGTCGTTCGACATTCCTCCGCTCCGGGAGGGCGGACTCTACCGGGAAGAAATCGGCGTGCGCACCACCGCCGACTACCTCTTTACGGATCTCGTACTGATTGTAGACCAAACGGCCATAAAGACGGGAAAGACCTACCGCGACACGCTCTACTGTCCACTCACGGGTCGCGACGGAAGCTGCAACGGAGGGGGCGTGAGCCATTACCAATACCGGTTTCCTCTGACCACCCTTTCCCTTGCCGCCGGCGACTCGCTCCACATCACCGTCCGTCACGGCATGAAACGCGAGGTGCTGCCCGGCATTACCGACATCGGCATTGCGCTGACCCGGCAATAGCGCAGCCCTTACTGGACACGATGGCGGCTGGCGTCTATTCGCAGGAAGATAAACAGCAGAATCGTGAATCCCCACAGCGACGACCCGCCGTAGCTGAAGAACGGCAGCGGAATGCCGATGACCGGAGTCAATCCCAACACCATGCCCACATTGATGAAGACATGGAAGAGGAAAATGCTCAGCACACAATAGCCGTACACACGGCCGAAGCGAAACGTCTGCCGCTCCGCCACCTTGATGAGCCTCAGCACGAGAGCCAGAAACAGCAGCAAGACACCGGCGGAACCCAGAAAACCTTCCTCCTCGCCCACGGTACAGAAAATAAAATCGGTGTCCTGCTCGGGAACGAATTTCAGTTTGGTCTGCGTGCCGTTGAGGAAGCCCTTGCCTTCCAGTCCGCCCGAACCGATGGCAATCTCGCTCTGATGCACGTTGTAGCCTGCCCCCTTCAAGTCTTGCTCCAGTCCAAGAAGCACATTGATGCGGGTGCGCTGGTGCGGTTCCATCAGATGGTTCAGCATGAAGTCGGCACCATAGAAGAAGCCGGCGGAACCCAGCGTGAAGAGCGCGATGAAATAATAGTTGCGCAGGTGCGTCCCCAGTCCCTCCCAGACCAGATAGCCGATGAGCACGGCGGTCATGGCCAGCTGGACGTAAACGATGTTGACGGACAGGAAGAGCAGCGACAGGGAACACAGCGTGACGGCCAGCGTCAGCCAACCGATGCGCCACGCCAACCGTTTGTTGTTGCCGTAGACCCAAACCAGCCCTGCCGTGAACAACTGGATGAGCAGCAGCACCGCAAACTCGCCGATGCTGGTCGGAGTATCGGCCAGATAGACCTCCGCGTAGCGGATGCCCACCACGAAATAGAGGACGGCAGCCGCCCCGGTGAACAGCACCGAACCGGGCATTCCCTCCCGGTAGAACACCAGGAAGAACGCGAGATAGACCAGTGCCGAGCCGGTCTCGCGCTGAAGGATGATAAACACCATGGGCAACAGAGCCAGAACCAGCGTTGCCGCAAAGTCTTTCCACCGGTGGATGTTGTAGCCGTAGGCCGACATGAACTTCGCCAAGGCGAGTGCCGTGGCGAACTTGGCGAACTCGGCAGGCTGGAGCCGAAGCGGCCCGAGCACCAGCCACGACCGGGAGCCCTTGATCTGGTGCGGATTGAAGATGGTGATAAAGAGCAGTATCAGGAGCAGAGCATAGATGACATAGGCGAAGGTGTCGTAGAAGCGGTCGTCGGACATCAGGATGACGAAGCCCAATACGACGGAAGTGCCGATCCAGACAATCTGCATGCCCGAACGGGTGTCCAGACTGAAGATGTCGGTGTCGCCATACGTGTAGCTGGCTCCGCACACGCTGATCCAGCCGAACGTCAGCAGGGCGATGTAAATCAGAATCGTCCACCAGTCGACGGACCGCCACACGCTGCGGCCCTGTTTCCTATCTGCCGATACTTCCATAGGCAATATGTTTGTGTTGGAATTCCTCGGCGCGCCTCATGGAGGCTTCCGAGAGCTTTCCGTGAATATACTGTTCCATGATGAGCCCTCCGATGGGCACGCCGTAGGTGGCTCCCCATCCGCCGTTCTCGACATAGACCGCCACGGCAATCTTCGGATTGTCTTTCGGTGCGAAGCCCATGAAGACGGAGTGGTCGTGGCCGCGGTTCTGTGCCGTTCCGGTCTTTCCGCAGGCATCGATAGGGTAGCGCGAGAGTTCGCGGCAAGTGCCTCCCGTGGCCGAAGCCTTCATCCCCGCCACCACGTAGTCGTAGGCTTTCCGCGTGGCCATGGTGTAATGGCGGCGGGCGTAGAGCGTGTCGAGCGGCTCGCCCTGCACCTTGCGTACCACGTGCGGCACATAGAAGAAGCCCCGGTTGGCAATGGTTGCGCCGAGGTTGGCAATCTGCAGCGGAGTGGCGTTGACCTCTCCCTGTCCGATGGCGATGGAAATGACGGTAAGTCCGTTCCAGGAGCCGCGGTAGGCGTTGTCGTAGTATTCGGCATTGGGGATGAGGCCGCGCTTCTCGCCCGGCAGGTCGATGCCGAGCCGATAGCCGAAGCCCATGCTGACCATGTAGTCGCGCCAGCGGTTCATGGCGTTCTGCACCGAGCCGTATTTCCGCCGCGCCCCCAGCATATAGTAGAGTCCCCAACAGAAATAGCCGTTGCAGGAGGTGGAGAGCGCGGGCACGAGGGAGAGCGGCGAGGCGTGGCCGTGGCAACCCACGTGCAGCCCCCGGTAATGGAAGCCGTGCGAGCAGGGGAAAGCGGTGTGCACCGGACTGATGATGCCCTCGGTCATGAAGGTCAGTCCCTGGGTGGTCTTGAAGGTGGAGCCGGGCGGATATTGCCCCATGATGCTCCGGTTGAGCAAGGGCTTGAGCGGACTTCTAGACAGGATGCGGTGGTTCTTGGAGCGTTGCCGTCCCACCATCTTCCGCAGGTCGTAGGTGGGGGACGAGACCATGCAGAGCACCTCTCCCGTGGAAGGTTCTATGGCCACGATGCTGCCTATCTTCCCCTCCATCAGCCGCTCGCCCAGAGCCTGCAGGTTCAGGTCGATGGAGAGGGTGAGGTTCTTTCCTGCCACGGGCTTCGTGTCAAACGCCCCGTCCTGATAGCGGCCCTGGATGCGTCCGTGTGCGTCGCGCAGGAAGATTTTCACGCCCTTCTCGCCGCGCAACTGCCGTTCGTATTTCCGTTCCACGCCCAGTTTCCCGATGTAGTCGCCGGGAGAATAGTAGGAGTCCTCCTCGATGTCTGCCGGCGACACCTCGGCCACGTCGCCGAGCACATGGGCGGCGTAGGGGTACACATACTGTCGGATGCTCCGTTTCTGGACGTAGAATCCGGGGAAGCGGAACATCTTCTCCTGAAAGACGGAATACTCCTTGTCCGACAACTGGCTCATGAACATCTGCTGGGTGAAGCGGCTGTAACCCGGATTGCGGGAGCGGTCCTTCATGGTTTCCATGCGCAGGTCGAACTCCTGTTTCGTGATGTTGAGTGCCTTGCACAGCTCCAGCGTGTCGAGGCGGTTCTTGGCCTCGTTGACAATCACCATGATGTCGTATGCCGGCTGGTTGTAGACGAGCAGTTTGCCGTTCCGGTCGCTGATGATGCCGCGCGAAGGGTATTCCACCTGTTTGAGGAAGGCGTTGGAGTCGGCGTTCTTCTTGTAGTCGTCGCTCATGATCTGGAGGAAGAAGAGGCGCACGATGTAGACCACGATGATGAGTATGGCCACTCCACCGATGACGTAAGACCTGTTTTCGAGTCCGGACTCCTTCATGCGTTAGCGTCTGATGCTTTCGAAAACCAGAATCAACACCAGCGTGAACACGGCGCTGCCCACCACACACAGTCCCCACTCCGCGAGGTCGAAGTAGGAGAAGGTCTCCAGCGAGAAGAAGACCAG
>CAVJNH010000071.1:0-13837 GCA_963651005.1 Oscillibacter sp. MSJ-31 | reverse complement strand
TGCAAACCGAGCGAAATACAAAGAGAAACGAAGTTTTTCTTTTATTTCCGAGGTGTAGCCTACCTTCGGTTTTGTGCCGGGTTGTTTTTTTTCTCTGCCGAGAGAAATTTTTCTCTCTGCCGAGCGAGTGGAAATTTTGTGCGCTGAGAGGTCTGGGGTCTTTCTTCGGATATTTCGGAAAAACTTTTCTAAAAACGTGGTGGTTTCATAAACTTTCTGTACCTTTGCAGCGGATTTGGCGAAAGCCATCTCCAGACATTTGGAAATAAAAGAAGCGTTATGCTTATCTTGTTAACTTGAGAACCTAGGAAATTCGCAAGAAGTAACACAAGAGAAAGGCATGACAGTTTCTCACGTTCATTGGCGTGGGCAGCTGTTACCCTATCTGTGTTACGGGTTTTCCTAGGACCTTCAAGTTGGATTCGGTGGCATTGCAGTCCCACGCTTCGTGGCTTAACCCATAAATAAAGAGTGGCTTTTGCGGGGCTGGAAGGACACGAATGAAAAAATATGGATAGAAGCGATTTGCGTTCACAGAGTTTGGATTTACTGCGGTTTCCTTTAGCAGTAGTGGTGTTGACCATACATACCTTCACGTCTGAAGGGTTAATGGTGCAGGGAAATCATGTTTCTCTGGAAAATATGCCGTTCTTTCGGGAGTTGAACTATTGCATCGACGGTTTCCTGCGGGGACAGAGTGTGCCGATATACTTTTTCATTTCCGGTTACGTGTTCTTCTTGGGTGTAACACTGACCCGAGAGAAATATGCCCAGAAACTGAAAAACCGAGTGAAGACCTTGTTGATTCCCTACCTGATATGGAATGTCGTTTTTGCCTTGATACAATTATTCGAACGGCTTCCATTTCTCTCTTCCGTTTTTCCCGGTCTGCATAAGAGCCAGTTGAATCTTACGCTGTCTGGCCTATTGGAAACCTTTTGGGACAATTCCAAGGGCCTCCTCGTCCCCCAACAATTGTCAGTCGCGTCAATTCCGGCACAAATCGGTCCGGCCGATTATCCCTTATGGTTTGTGAGAGACTTGATGATTGTAGTATTGTGTGCCCCCTTGTTGTATTGGGTCTTGAAACGTGCGCGCCATTGGTTCGTACTGCTTTTGGGCATTTTATGGTTCGCGCTTCCTTATTGGGTGGCTTTGGGACATGGTGGACAACTGTTGACAGCATTCTTTTTCTTTTCGTGGGGTGCTTATATGAGTGTGAATGAAAAGGACATGATGTATGAGTTCAACCGCTTTTTCAAGCCCTCCATGGTGGGGTATCCGTTGTTGGCATTGTTGTATGTGGCGTCGGTGCATTATTGTCCAGACCTCTCGTCCACCATCAAGAAGGTGAACATTCTTGTCGGCTTGTTTTTTGCCTACAACGCGGCCTCTTGGCTGTTGTCGCACAAGGTTTGCAAGGTAAGCCCATTCCTGGCTTCCTCCAGTTTCTTCATCTATGTTACCCATACTTTGGTGTGTATGAACCTTGTAAAAGTATTATTCCTCGCGTTTCATCCAACCGGTGATTTGGGGATGTTCCTGATCCATGCCTCAGCGGTCGTCATCACGGTGGGGATGCTCTTGTCGGTATTCTACCTCATGCGGCGCTATACGCCGGGGTTGCTGAAGGTGCTTACGGGGAGGAAATAGATACTTGTGCTCGGTTTGCACTACCTTTGACGCTGCGCGTCGAAGGTACTCACGCTCGGAAATGCTCAAATAAATTTGGCATTTCCCTCACTAATTCGTACCTTTGCAAAAGGTTAATACAACGACAATGCATACAAGAGAAGAAAAGATGGAAGCCTTCGGACGGATGCTCGACGTGCTCGACACGCTGCGCGAGAAATGTCCGTGGGACAAGAAACAGACCAACGAGAGCCTGCGCCCCAACACCATTGAGGAAACTTACGAACTGTGTGATGCGCTCGTCAAAGGCGACGTGGCGGAAATCTGCAAGGAACTGGGCGACGTGTTGCTCCACGTCGGTTTCTATGCAAGGATGGGTGAGGAGAAACAACAATTCGATATAGCGGATGTCTGCAATCATTTGGTCGACAAACTGATATTCCGCCATCCGCACGTGTATCATCCCTCTCAGGTGGGGGCTGCGCATCCGCTGCCGTTGCCCTATGGTGAGGACGGTGGGGCAGACCAGAGCCGGAAGGCCACCAGTGTGGAACAGGTGCTCGACAACTGGGAGCAACTCAAGCAGAAAGAGAAGGACGGCAACAAGACCGTGCTGTCCGGTGTGCCCACGGCACTGCCTTCCCTCATCAAGGCTTACCGCATCCAGGACAAGGCGCGCCATGTGGGCTTCGACTGGGAAGACCGCACCGATGTGTGGAAGAAGGTGCGCGAGGAACTCGGCGAGCTGGAGGCGGAGCTGAACCGCGAGAATCGGGAGCGTTCCGAGGCCGAACTGGGCGATTTCCTCTTCTCCGTCATCAATGCGGCACGCCTCTACCATCTGAATCCCGACAATGCGTTGGAGCAGACCAACCAGAAGTTCATCCGCCGCTTCAACTACATCGAGCAGCACAGCATCAAGGCCGGAAAGCCGCTGACGGAAATGACGCTGGAGGAGATGGACCGCCTCTGGAACGAAGCCAAGCAACAGGAAAAGTAACTCTCGAAAGCAACAGCGTATGGAACCGTTTCGCGTTCATATCCTGGGGTGCGGCAGTGCCCTCCCGACCCTCCGCCACAATGCCTCGTCGCAGGTGGTGGAACTGAGGGGCAAGCTCTTCATGGTCGATTGCGGCGAAGGCACACAGATGCAGCTGCGGCGTTCCAAGATACGCTTCGCCAAGCTGTCGGCTGTGTTCATCAGCCATCTGCACGGTGACCACTGTTTCGGGCTGATCGGCATGTTGAGCACCTTCGGACTGCTGGGGCGCACGGCCAAGCTCGACGTCTATGCCCCTGCACCGCTGGGGAACATGATGCGGCAACAGATGCAGGTGTTCTGTCATGATTTCGACTATGAACTGATTTTCCACGATGTGGACACCCGTTGCCGGCAAGTGGTCTATGAAGACCGGTCGCTGACCGTTGAGACCCTTCCCCTCGAACACCGCACGCCCTGTTGCGGCTATCTGTTCCGCGAGAAGCCGACCCTGCCGCACATCCGGCGCGATGTGCTGGATGCCTACCACATCCCCATCTCGCAAATCAACAGCATCAAGGCAGGAGCCGACGGGGTGGGCGAGGACGGCGAGCGCGTCAGCCACAGCCTCCTCGTGACACCGGCAGACCCGCCACGCAGCTACGCCTATTGCAGCGACACCCGTTACCTTCCGGCCCTGGGCCGACAGTTGCGCGGGGTCAGCACCCTCTACCACGAGAGCACCTACAGCGAGGAATACAAGGCGCTGGCCGAGAAATACATGCACTCCACCGCACGCGAGGCGGCCCTGACGGCGCGCGACGCAGAAGTCCACCGGCTGGTGTTGGGCCACTACTCCTCCCGTTGCGAGGACGAGCACGTGTTGCTCGATGAAGCGCGCACCATCTTTCCCGACACCATGCTGGCCGACGAAGGGCAGACCATCGAGGTGGTGTGAGTGAAAACAGACCGTGAAATCGTTACGAACATCCTACATATATATAATGAGAAGCATATTCCTGTTGATCGCCCTCCTGTCCATGGCTTTGGCTCCGCTTTCAGTGAAGGCGGCGGAGGTTTCCGGCGTGTGTGAGGCCGACAGCACTGCCGTCCGCATCACGGTGGAGACGCGGGCCATCCGTGTGGAGGGAGCGCAAGGGCAGACCCTCAAGGTGTTCTCCCTTTCCGGCCGTCCCGTCCTGTCGGTCAAGATCGGCAGTCCGGCGCAGCACGTCGAGATGAATTTGCCCAAAGGATGTTACATCGTCAAGGTGGGAGAGACAACCCGGAAAGTGGTGTTATGAGCCGACAGAAACACAGCGAGAAGGAACTGATGGCAATGCTCCGGCAGCCGGAACTGCGTCGCACGGCTTTCGGCCTCATCGTGCAGCACTACAGCGAGCCGCTCTACTGGAAGGTGCGCCACATCGTGCTGACCCATGAGGATGCGGACGACGTGATGCAGAACGTGATGATCAAGGCGTGGACCAACATCGACTCCTTCCACCAACAGTCGCGCCTCTCCACGTGGCTCTATCGGATTGCCGTCAACGAAAGTCTGGACTTCCTGCGCAGCCGGCGCAAGCGACCCCTCCATCTGGAGACCGAGACCCAGACCGAACTGGCAGACCGGCTGCTGGCCGACCCCTATTTCGACGGCGACGAGACCGAAGCCTTGTTGCAGCAGGCCATTGCCTCGCTGCCGGAAGTGCAGCGCACCGTGTTCACCCTCCGCTACTACGACAACATGAAATACGGCGAGATGAGCCAACTGCTCGACACGTCGGAAGGGGCACTGAAAGCCTCCTATCATATTGCCGTGAAGAAAATCACGGAGTTTTTCCACCGCCACGATTAAACCATTGTCACCGCCAAACGTCAAACCCAGAAAAATACGAAGCCAATGAACGAAGAGAGGTACATCCGTCAGCAAATGGCCGGAAAGCAGCCCTTTCGCGTGCCCGAAGGATATTTCGACGACTTCCGGACGCGCATCATGGAGCGTCTGCCGGAAGCCGTTTCCCCTTGCGAAACCATGGAACAGGAAGCCGCCGCCGCCCATGCGTTGCGCCTGTGGTGGGCTGCCGCCGCGTGTCTCGCAGCCCTTGTGGTCTGCACCTCCCTCTATTTCCGCGGCGAGGAACACCGGCGCGTCTACGATGCTCCCACGACAGAGAGCGCCAACGACCAGTTTGTCGATGCCCTTGCCGACTACTGTATGGTAGACAACGCCGACATCTATGCCTGCCTCGAAGATTATTGACCCGTACAAAGCAGTTCCTAAAACCGACCACCGTATGAAGTCCCAATTCCGATACACCCTGCTCGTCCTTTTCCTCACCGTCTGTTCCCTGACAGGTACGGCGCAGCCCGGGCGCGGCTTCTCCCCCGAGAAGTTCGATGCCGACCTCACCGCATACATCACCACGAAGGCACAGCTCACGCCCCAAGAGGCCGGCAAGCTCATGCCGCTGATGAAGGAGATGCACAACAAGCAGCGTGCCCTGTTTGCCCGGATACAGCAAATCAACAAGGAACGCATCCGGTGTTCCAACAACGAGGAAGCCTGCCGCAAGGCATTGATTGAGCGCGACAAGCTCCAGATCGAGCTCAAGACCATTGAGCAGAAATACCACGGCAAGATGATGCGCGTCGTGCCGGCCTGCAAGGTGCTTGCGGCGGTCGAGGCCGAAGACCATTTCTTCCGACACGCCATGAAGCAATGGAAGGGTCGTCCGCAGGGAAAGAGAAAATAACAGGACTTATGATTCGATAGGTTTTCGATGGAAAAACTTTCAGTTTGATGGTTAAAAACCGACGGATTGTTGTGGATTATAAGAAGTATCTGTAAAAACGTGCGGAATTATTTGGCCGTTCGCAGATAAATGCGTAACTTTGCACCGAGAACACAAGGGTGCCTTTCTCGCTTTCAACGGTGTGAAAGGCACTTTTTATTAAAAAGGTGAAAAGAACAATACAACAGAAAAGAAACAATGAGTGACAGATTATTTATCTTCGACACGACGCTCCGCGATGGAGAACAAGTGCCCGGATGCCAGTTGAACACCGTGGAGAAGATCCAGGTGGCCAAGGCGCTCGAACAGTTGGGCGTGGACGTGATTGAAGCCGGCTTCCCCATCAGCAGTCCCGGTGACTTCAACAGCGTGATAGAAATATCGAAGGCCGTGACGTGGCCCACCATCTGTGCGCTGACCCGCGCCGTGCAGAAAGACATCGACGTGGCCGCCGACGCCCTGAAATACGCCAAGCACAAACGCATCCATACCGGCATCGGCACTTCGGATTCGCACATCAAATACAAGTTCAACTCGACGCGCGAGGAGATTATCGAGCGCGGTGTGGCTGCCGTGAAGTACGCCAAGAAATACGTGGAGGACGTGGAGTTCTATTGCGAGGATGCCGGGCGCACCGACAACGAGTATCTGGCGCGTGTGGTGGAGGCCGTCATCAAGGCCGGAGCCACCGTGGTCAACATTCCCGACACGACGGGCTACTGCCTGCCGCAGGAGTATTTCGAGAAAATCAAATATCTGAAGGAGCACGTGGACGGCATTGACCGCGCCGTCCTCTCCACCCACTGCCACAACGACCTGGGCATGGCCACCGCCAACACGCTGAGCGGAGTGCTGGGCGGTGCGCGGCAGGTGGAAGTCACGGTCAACGGCATCGGCGAACGGGCAGGCAACACCTCGTTGGAGGAGATTGCCATGATTCTGAAATGCCACAAGGGACTGGACATCGAAACGAACATCAATACGACGAAAATCTATCCCACTAGCAGGATGGTGTCGAGCCTGATGAATATGCCCGTACAGCCCAACAAGGCCATCGTGGGGCGCAACGCCTTTGCCCATTCCAGCGGCATCCACCAGGACGGCGTGTTGAAGAACGTGCAGACCTACGAAATCATGAACCCGAAGGATGTCGGTATCGACGACAACGCCATCGTACTGACGGCACGCAGCGGGCGCGCCGCGCTGAAGCACCGCCTGAACGTGAACGGCGTGGAGGTGAACGAGCAGAAGCTGGACAAGATTTACGAGAAGTTCCTGCAGTTGGCCGACCAGAAGAAGGAGGTCAACGATGCCGACGTGCTCATGCTGGCAGGAGCCGACACGGCCGAGGCCCATGCCGTGAAACTCGACTTCCTGCAGGTGACGACGGGCAAGGGCGTGAAGAGCGTGGCCTCCATCGGTCTCGACATCAGCAACCAGAAATTCGAGGCAGCCGCCTCGGGCAACGGCCCTGTGGATGCCGCCATCAAGGCCCTGAAGAAAATCATCAGCAAACAGATGACGTTGAAGGAATTTACCATCCAGGCCATCTCCAAGGGATCGGACGACGTGGGAAAGGTGCACATGCAGGTGGAGTACGAGGGCAGCCTCTACTACGGCTTCGGTGCCAACACGGACATCGTGACGGCTTCGGTGGAGGCCTATATTGACTGTATCAACAAGTTTAAGAAGAAATGAATACACTTTTCGACAAAATCTGGGACAAGCATGTCGTCCAGCAACTGGCTGACGGTCCCACCCAACTGTATATCGACCGGCTCTACTGCCATGAGGTGACTTCGCCGCAGGCCTTCGACGGAATGCGTGCCCGGGGACTGAAATGTTTCCGTCCGGAACACATCTTCTGTATGCCCGACCACAACACGCCGACCCACGACCAGGACAAGCCCATCGAAGACCCCGTTTCCGCCAAACAGGTGGCCACACTGGCCCGGAATGCGGAAGAGTTCGGACTGACCCACTACGGCATGATGTCGGAAAACAACGGAATCATCCACGTGGTGGGGCCGGAAAAGGGACTCTCCCTGCCGGGAATGACCATCGTCTGCGGCGACTCGCACACCTCGACCCACGGAGCTATGGGAGCCGTGGCCTTCGGCATCGGCACTTCCGAGGTGGAGATGGTGATGGCTTCCCAGTGCATCCTCCAGCAGAAGCCCAAGTCCATGCGCATCACCGTCAACGGAACGCTGGCCAAGGGCGTGACGGCCAAGGACGTGGCCCTCTTCCTGATGAGCCGGCTGACCACTTCCGGAGCTACGGGCTATTTCGTGGAATACAGCGGCGACGTGGTGAAGAACCTCTCCATGGAAGGCCGTCTGACGCTCTGCAACCTCTCGATAGAGATGGGTGCGCGCGGCGGTTTCGTGGCTCCCGACGAGACGACGTTCCGGTATATCGAGGGACGCGAGTTCGCACCGCAGGGCGAGGCGTGGGACAAGGCCGTGGCCTATTGGAAGACGCTCAAGAGCGGCGACGATGCCGTGTTCGACAAGGAACTGGTTTTCGATGCCAAGGACATCGAGCCGCGCATCACCTACGGCACGAACCCCGGTATGGGCATCGGCATCACCGAAGCCATTCCGCAAGGCGAGGGAGCAGGATTCCTGAAGTCGCTGGACTATATGGGCTTCCAGCCCGGAGAGCGGTTGCTCGGCAAGGAGATAGACTATGTGTTCCTGGGTGCGTGCACCAACGGGCGCATCGAGGATTTCCGCGCTTTCGCCTCCATTGCCAAGGGACGCAGGAAATGCAGCCGCGTGGTGGCATGGCTGGTGCCGGGCAGTTGGGCCGTGGACCGGCAGATCCGCGAAGAGGGTCTCGACAAGGTGCTGGAGGAGGCCGGTTTTGAAATCCGGCAACCCGGATGCTCGGCCTGTCTGGCCATGAACGACGACAAGGTGCCGGCCGGAAAATACTGCGTGTCGACCTCCAACCGCAACTTTGAAGGGCGGCAGGGCCCCGGCAGCCGCACCATCCTTTGCTCGCCGCTGGTGGCCGCCGCCGCAGCCGTCACCGGTAGGATTACAGACCCCAGGGAACTGCTTTGACAACGATTATCCAACACACTGAATCATGAAACAGAAATTCAACATCATAACGTCCACGTGCGTGCCGCTTCCGCTGGAGAACGTGGACACCGACCAAATCATTCCGGCACGCTTCCTCAAGGCAACCACCAGGGAGGAACGCTTCTTCGGCGACAACCTGTTCCGCGACTGGCGGTACAATGCCGACGGGACACCCAACAAGGACTTCGTACTCAACAATCCGGCCTACGGCGGGTGCATCCTCGTGGCAGGCAAGAACTTCGGGTCGGGCTCCAGCAGGGAACACGCGGCCTGGGCCATCGCAGGATACGGTTTCCGCGTGGTCATCAGTTCCTTCTTTGCCGACATCCACAAGAACAACGAACTCAACAACTTCGTCCTGCCCGTCGTGGTCAGCGAGGACTTCCTTGCCGAACTCTTCGACAGCATCGGGAAAGACCCGAAGACCGAGGTGGAGGTGAACCTGCCCGCCCAGACCGTCACCAACAAGGCGACCGGACGGCAGGAGTCCTTCGACATCAACGGATACAAGAAACACTGTCTGGTCAACGGCCTGGACGACATCGACTTCCTGCTCCAGAACAAGGACAAGATTGAACAATGGGAACAGCGGAACGCATAAACGCCACATCCCGGCAGCTTCCCTACATCGAAATCATGGACTCGACCCTGCGCGACGGGGAACAGACCAACGGGGTCTCGTTCGTGCCGCACGAGAAGCTCATGATTGCGCGGATGCTGTTGCACGGAGTCAACGTGGACCGCATCGAGGTGGCCTCGGCCCGAGTCTCGGAGGGCGAGAAAGAGGCCGTGACGATGATTTGCCGGTATGCGCGTAACATCGGGATGCTGGAACGCGTGGAGGTGCTCGGGTTCGTGGACGGCGGCCTCTCCGTCGACTGGATTGAGGAGTGTGGCGGCAAGGTCATTAACCTGCTGGCCAAAGGATCGCTCAAGCACTGCACGCAACAGTTGCACAAGACCCCAGAGGAACACATCGCCGATATTCGGGAGACGGTGGACTATGCCACGAAGAAAGGCATCTGCGTCAACCTCTATCTGGAAGACTGGTCGAACGGCATGAAAGACGCACCGGAATACGTCTACCGGATGATGGACGCGCTCTGCCGTTCGGGCATCCGACGCTTCATGCTGCCCGACACGCTCGGTGTGATGAACCCCTTGCAGGTCATCGAGTATTTCCGGAAGATGATCAAACGCTGGCCCGACTGCCATTTCGACTTCCATGCCCACAACGACTATGACTTGGCGGTGTCCAATTCGCTGGCCGCCGTGCTGAGCGGCGCGAAGGGACTGCACGTCACGGTCAATGGGCTGGGGGAGCGGTGCGGCAATGCACCGCTGGCGAGCGTACAGGCCATCCTCAAGGACCATTTCCACGCCAAGACCAGCATCAACGAGGAACAGCTCAACGACATCAGCCGGCTGGTGGAGGGATATAGCGGCATCGCCGTCGCACCCAACCAGCCCATCGTCGGCGAGAACGTGTTCACGCAGGTGGCCGGAGTCCATGCGGACGGCGACTCGAAAGACAAGCTCTACTACAACGACCTCGTGCCCGAACGGTTCGGACGCAAGCGCGAGTATGCGTTGGGCAAGAACAGCGGCAAGGCCAACATCGCCAAGAATCTGGAGGAACTGGGGCTGGAGCTTACCCCCGAGCAGACCCGGCGCGTGACGCAGCGCATCACGGAACTGGGCGACCGGAAGGAACTCGTCACCCAGGAAGACCTGCCCTACATCGTGTCGGACGTGTTGAAGCACGACACCCCCGAGGACAAGGTGAAGCTGGTGAGCTACGTCGTGTCGACGGCCTACGGCCTGAAACCCGGTGCCAACGTCAAGGTGGAAATCAACGGTCAGCAGTATGAAGCCGGGGCGACGGGCGACGGTCAGTATGATGCCTTCGTGAAGGCCCTGCGCTACATCTACAAGAAGTACCTGAACCGGACGTTCCCCCTGCTGGCCAACTATGCGGTGACCATTCCGCCCGGCGGACGCACGGATGCCTTGGTGCAGACCGTCATCAGCTGGCATCATGGGCGCGGACTGCTGCGCACCCACGGACTGGATGCCGACCAGACGGAGGCGGCCATCAAGGCCACCTTCAAGATGCTGAACATCATAGAAAACGAACAACAAAAGACTGAATAACACAATGAAACTGAAAATTGCCGTATTGCCCGGTGACGGTATCGGACCGGAAATCATGAAACAAGGCGTGGCCGTCATGGAGGCCGTTGCCGACAAGTTTGGACACCAGTTCTCCTACAAGGAAGCCCTGTGCGGAGCGCACGCCATCGATGCGGTGGGCAACCCGTATCCGGACGAGACGCACGCGGTGTGTATGGAAGCGGATGCCGTGCTCTTCGCCGCTGTCGGCGATCTGCGCTTCGACAACGACCCCACGGCCAAGGTGCGCCCGGAGCAGGGCCTGCTCGCCATGCGCAAGAAGCTGGGGCTCTTCGCCAACGTCCGGCCCGTGGCCACCTTCGACTGCCTGCTCCACAAGAGTCCGTTGAAGGACGAACTCCTGAAGGGTGCCGACTTCGTCGTCATCCGCGAACTCACGGGCGGAATGTATTTCGGGGAGAAATACCAGGACAACGACAAGGCTTACGACACGGACATCTACACCCGTCCGGAGATTGAGCGCATCCTCAAGGTGGCCTTTGAAACGGCACAGAAACGCAGGAAGCACCTCACCGTCGTGGACAAGGCCAACGTGCTGGCCAGTTCGCGCCTGTGGCGGCAGATTGCCAAGGAGATGGAGCCGTCCTATCCCGACGTGGCCACCGACTATATGTTCATCGACAATGCCTCGATGCGCGTGCTGACGGAGCCGCGCTTCTTCGATGTGGTGGTGACGGAAAACACCTTCGGCGACATCCTGACGGACGAGACGAGCTGCATCACCGGTTCCATGGGCTTGCAGCCCTCTGCCTCGCTCGGCGAACACACCCCGCTCTTCGAACCCGTTCACGGCTCTTGGCCGCAGGCCGCAGGCCAGAACCTGGCCAACCCTCTGGCGGAAATCCTCTCGGCAGCCATGCTGCTCGAACATTTCGGTCTCAACCGCGAGGGCGCACTGGTGCGCGAGGCCGTCAACGCTTCGCTCGATGCCAACGTGCGCACACCGGAGATACAGCTGGAAGGCGGCGGAACCTACGGAACAAAGGAAGTCGGGGCATGGATCGTGGACTATATCAAAAAGGCCTGATACTTGCCTTGCTGCTGGCCGGTTGCCCGTTTGCGGTGTGCTCCCAGACGGACAACCGGCAGTGGCGCGACTCCCTCAACGCGCTCAACCGCCGGATTGCCGTTTCGGCTTACAGCACCGACCTGCATCTGCGCAAGGCCGCCGTCAATCTGGAACTGCAACAGTGGGAGTATGCCGTGGACGAGTACACCCTCATCCTGCGCCATGAGGCCGCCAACCTCTCCGCACTGTTCTACCGCGCCTACGCCTACACCCACCTCCGACGCTACGACCTGGCGAAAAACGACTATGAAAGGGTGATTGCGCAAGTGCCCGGCAACAAGGAGTCGCGCCTCGGACTGGCCTTCGTGTTCCAGTCCATGGGGCGCAGAAACGATGCGCTCACCCAGCTGAACGCTGCCGTGGAGTTCCATCCCCAGGATGCGGAAGTCTATGTGGCACGGGCCACCTTCGAGACGGACATCAAGCAATACGCCCCGGCACTCTACGACTGGGAGGAAGCCATCAGGTGCAGTCCCGACAACGTGGAATACCGCCTCTCCTACGTCGACGTGCTGATGCTCTCCGGAGACCGCAGCAAGGCCAAACGTGAGCTGGACAATCTGTCGGGCAGGGGAGTGGCCGCCTCCGTGCTGCACCCGTTCTATGCCCGTCTCAAGAAATAAAAAACAAAGAATATCTATGCAGAACGTATGTGTTTTTACGGGAGCGCGCCCCAACTTCGTGAAGGTCGCCCCCATCATCAGAGCCATCGGAAGGACGGAAGGCATGGCCTGCCGTCTGGTGTATGCCGGATGCGCGGACGACCCGACCCTCGAAGACTCCCTGTTCGACGACCTGCAGATGCCGCGTCCCGAGGTCTATCTCGGTGTGGACTGCGAGAACCTCAACGAGCTGACGGGGAAGGTGATGGCCGAGTTTGAGAACTACCTCACGCAGCATCCCACCGATACGGTGCTCGTGGTGGACGACCTTGCCTCGACCATGGCCGCCGCCATCGTGACGAAGAAACGGGGACTTCGCTTGGCCCATCTCGTGGCCGGCACCCGTTCGTTCGACATCAGCATGCCGAAGGAAATCAACCGCCTGGTGATTGACGGACTGAGCGACCTGCTGTTCACGGCGGGTGTCAGCAGCAACAGCATCGCCACCCGCGAAGGGGCCGATATGCACAAGATTTATATGGTGGGCAACATCCTGATGGACTCGCTGCGTGCCAACCATGGCCGATGGGTCCGCCCCCGGTGTCTCGACGGCACGGCCGACGGGCAGTACCTCGTCCTGACCGTCAACCGCAAGGCCCTGCTGGCCGATGCCGACAGGTTGCAGCAACTGCTGTCTGCCGTCTGCGACGTGTGTGCCGGATGCCGGATTATCGCCCCGTTGCGCGGCAGGGCGCAGGAGACCGTTGCGGCCATGTCACTGCCCATTGAGACCGTCCCCTCGCTGTCATATCTGGAGTTCGGCTATCTGGCCGCCCATGCCAAAGGCGTGGTGACCGATTCCGGCAATGTGGCCGAGGAAGCCACCTTCAACCATGTGCCCTGCATCACGCTCAACAGCTACACGGAACACATCGAGACCGTGAAGGTGGGCACCAACGTCTTGGTGGGCGAAGACTGCCGGCAACTGCGCGAAGCCCTCACGCAGTTGATGGACGGCCACTGGAAGCACGGCGACCTGCCCGACCGTTGGGACGGACGCACTGCCGAGCGCATCGTGCAGATTCTCCTTGAACGGTAGGCTCCGCCTCGGAAAACAAAAATAAGGGTATAAAAAGGCCGGCACCTGAAAAAGATGCCGGCCTTTCCATTGCTTACTTTTTATGCTTTACTTTCCATGCGTTCCATGACCCATTTTTTTTGGTCCCGGGTAAATCCATCGTTTTCCCCGGGAAAATTGATCGTTTCCCCCGGGAGAATCGATCGTTTTTCCCGGGAGAATTGATCTTTTGTCCCTATGGGAGAATGGGGGTGACCCCTGAGAGGGGTATCTTGCCAATTTGTCTACACGCCCAAGTTATTCTTTAACCGTCACCAAGTCTCGAAAAAACGGGAAATGACCGTTGACTGCGATCAATACCTCCATGCAGAAGTGCATGGACCCGTCGACTGCGATC
>CAVJNH010000070.1:0-14335 GCA_963651005.1 Oscillibacter sp. MSJ-31 | reverse complement strand
TGTTATAGCTCAGTGGTAGAGCACTTCCTTGGTAAGGAAGAGGTCCCGAGTTCAAATCTCGGTAACAGCTCTTCTTGAAGAGATGAAAGAAAACAGGATTTAAATCGAACATACATTAATTATAATAACAGAAAAGCTATGGCTAAAGAGAATTTTGTGCGCACCAAACCGCACGTAAACATTGGTACTATCGGTCACGTTGACCATGGTAAGACCACTCTGACCGCTGCCATCTCCAAGGTTCTCCACGAGAAGGGTTTCGGTTCGGAGGAAGTTAAGTCTTTCGATCAGATTGACAACGCTCCTGAGGAGAAAGAGCGTGGTATCACCATCAACTCCGCACACATCGAGTATGAGACAGCCAACCGTCACTATGCACACGTTGACTGCCCGGGACACGCCGACTATGTGAAGAACATGGTAACCGGTGCTGCCCAGATGGACGGTGCAATCCTCGTTGTGGCTGCTACCGACGGTCCTATGCCCCAGACTCGTGAGCACGTGCTGCTCGCCCGTCAGGTGAACGTTCCCCGTCTGGTGGTGTTCCTCAACAAGTGCGACATGGTTGACGATGAGGAGATGCTGGAGCTCGTTGAGATGGAGGTTCAGGAAATCCTTACCCAGTACGACTTCGAGGAAGATACTCCTATCATCCGCGGTTCTGCCCTCGGTGCACTGAACGGTGTGGCCAAGTGGGAAGACAAGGTGATGGAGCTGATGGACACCTGCGACACCTGGATTCAGGAGCCTCCCCGCGACACCGACAAGCCTTTCTTGATGCCTATCGAGGACGTGTTCTCCATCACAGGTCGTGGAACCGTGGCTACCGGCCGTATCGAAACGGGTGTGATCCACGTAGGTGACGAAGTGGAACTGCTCGGTCTCGGTGAGGACAAGAAGTCTGTGGTAACCGGCGTTGAGATGTTCCGCAAGATCCTGGACGAGGGTCGTGCCGGTGACAACGTAGGTCTGCTGCTCCGCGGTATCGACAAGAACGAGATTAAGCGTGGTATGGTGCTCTGCCATCCCGGACAGATCAAGCCGTTCAAGAAGTTCAAGGCTTCCATCTATGTGCTGAAGAAGGAAGAGGGTGGCCGTCACACTCCGTTCGGAAACAAGTACCGTCCTCAGTTCTACCTCCGCACCATGGACTGCACCGGTGAGATTACGCTCCCCGAGGGAATCGAGATGGTGATGCCCGGCGACAACGTGGAAATCACGGTTGAACTCATCTACGCTGTGGCTCTGAACACCGGTCTCCGCTTCGCTATCCGTGAGGGTGGACGTACCGTAGGTTCCGGTCAGATTACCGAAGTGTACGAAGACTAATTCCGGCTGGGTTTCTCCCTTAGGGGGAACGCTTAGGAATTGACAATAAAGGCCCCTGCTCTTCAGGGCAGGGGCTGCTTTACGGGAATAGCTCAGTTGGTAGAGCATCGGTCTCCAAAACCGAGGGTCGTGGGTTCGAGTCCTCCTTCCCGTGCTAAAACGAAAAGATATGTTCAAATCAATGGTGGAATACTGCAAGTCATGTTATGACGAGCTGATGCATAAAATGACGTGGCCGACGCGCAAGGAGCTGACACAAAGTGCTGTGTTGGTGCTTACGGCTTCTTTGATTATTGCAATTATAGTGTGGCTGATGGACGTTGTGTTCAAGGCTGTCATGAGTGCGGTTTATCCCGGCTAATCGTTAGAGAAAAAGAGAAAGATGTCTGAGACAGGAATGAATTGGTACGTCCTGCGTGCTGTAAGTGGAAAAGAACACAAGGTAAAGGAGTTCATCGAGGCTGCGAAGAAGCATAACGATGTGCTTGAGGCTTGTGTCGGCGAGATACTTCTGCCCACAGAGAAATACGCCATGATGCGCAACGGAAAACGTGTCATCAAGGAGAAGCTCTTCCTTCCGGGCTATGTCCTTGTGCAGGCACAGCTGCAAGGCGAGGTGGCCCACATGCTCCGCTTCATTCCCAATGTGCTTGGTTTTCTGGGCGGCATGGATCACCCCGAAGTGGTGCGCCCGTCGGATGTCAACAGGATACTGGGTACGGCAGAGGAGTCGTCTATCGAGAATACCGACATCACCATTCCGTACTGCGTGGACGACACCGTGAAGGTGACGGACGGGCCGTTCAGCGGATTCAGCGGCGTGGTGGAAGAAGTGAACACGGAAAAACGCAAGTTGAAGGTGATGGTGAAGATTTTCGGAAGAAAGACTCCGCTGGAACTCGCCTTCACCCAGGTAGAGAAGGAATAGGACGTATGTTACGGTATGTCCGTTTCGTATATACGGTTGCCGGGGGCTTCCACCCGGGCGGCTTATATAAAGAAAACAAATAATAACAAACAGAAATGGCTAAAGAAGTTGCTGGATTAATCAAATTACAGATTAAAGGTGGCGCTGCGAATCCCTCTCCTCCCGTAGGACCTGCTCTGGGTTCCAAGGGAATCAACATCATGGGATTCTGCAAAGAGTTCAACGCCAGAACCCAGGATAAGGCCGGCAAGGTTCTGCCGGTTGTTATCACCTACTACGCAGACAAGTCTTTTAGCTTCGTAATCAAGACACCTCCCGCTGCCATCCAGCTGATGGAGGCTGCCAAGATCAAAGGCGGTTCCGCTCAGCCCAACCGTAAGAAGGTGGCTGCCGTTACCTGGGATCAGGTGCGCACCATCGCTGAGGACAAGATGAGCGACCTGAACTGCTTCACGGTGGAGTCGGCTATGAAGTTGATAGCAGGTACTGCAAGGAGTATGGGTATCACTGTAAAAGGGGACTTCCCGGGTAAATAACAAATAACTTCAATTGGAACAATGAGTAAACTGACAAAAAATCAAAAGTTGGTAGCTGGTAAGGTTGAAGCAGGGAAGGCATACACCTTGAAAGAGGCTGCAGAGCTGGTGAAGGAAATTACCACCACGAAGTTCGATGCGTCTCTTGATATTGACGTGCGCTTGGGCGTAGACCCCCGTAAGGCCAACCAGATGGTTCGCGGCGTTGTGTCGCTGCCGAACGGTACTGGTAAGGTGACGCGGGTGCTGGCTCTCTGTACACCCGATCAGGAAGCTGCCGCTAAGGAAGCTGGAGCCGACTACGTTGGTCTTGACGAGTACATCACCAAGATCAAGGGCGGTTGGACTGATGTAGATGTTATCATCACGATGCCTTCTTGCATGGGCAAGCTGGGTCCCCTCGGCCGTGTACTCGGTCCCCGCGGACTGATGCCGAACCCCAAGAGCGGCACTGTGACTATGGACGTTGCCAAGGCAGTAAAGGAAGTGAAGCAGGGTAAGATAGACTTTAAGGTGGACAAGGCCGGTATCGTGCACACGTCCGTCGGCAAGGTGTCTTTCACCGCTGAACAGATTTTCGAGAACGCAAAGGAGTTCATCCAGACTATCATTAAGTTGAAGCCTGCTGCTGCCAAGGGTACATACATTAAGAGTATCTTTATCTCCAGCACGATGAGTGCAGGGGTCAAGGTTGATCCTAAATCAGTTGAATAACTCGTAAAAAGTTTAGTAACATGAAAAAGGAAGTAAAAGATACCATTATTGTAGAACTTGGAAAGAACCTCAAGGCATTTCCCCACTTCTATCTCGTGGACGTGAACGGTCTGAATGCCGAGAAGACCAGCGACTTCCGTCGCAAGTGCTTCAAGGCCGAGATCAAGATGGTGGTGGTGAAGAACACGTTGCTTCACAAGGCTTTCGAGGCTTCTGAGATTGATTTCGAACCGCTCTACGGTTGCTTGAAGGGCAGCACGGCAGTGCTCTTCTGCGAGACGGCCAATGTCCCCGCCAAGTTGCTGAAGGAGTACCAGAAGGAGGGCACTCCCGCCCTCAAGGCCGCCTACGCCGAAGAAGGTTTCTTCGTGGGTGCCGACAAACTCGACGAGCTGGTTTCCATCAAGAGCAAGAACGAACTTATCGCAGATGTTGTGGCCTTGCTGCAGTCGCCTATCAAGACGGTCGTGTCGGGTCTCAATGCCGGCGGTAAAATCCATGGACTGCTAGACGCTATCGCTGAGCGTAACAAATAAGCGAAACGTATAACAAATAACATTAAAAACATTAAAAATTAGAATAAAATGGCAGATATTAAAGCTATTGCTGAAGAGTTGGTAAACCTCTCAGTGAAGGAAGTACAAGAGTTGGCAACAGTCCTGAAGGACGAGTATGGAATTGAGCCTGCTGCTGCAGCTGTTGCAGTTGCCGCTGCTCCCGCCGCTGGCGGTGCAGGTGAGGCTGCTGAGGAGAAGAGCGCCTTCGACGTTGTTCTGAAGGAAGTGGGCGCCAACAAGCTCCAGGTTGTGAAGGCCGTGAAGGAGGCTTGTGGCCTCGGTCTGAAGGAAGCTAAGGATCTCGTTGACGGCGCTCCCGCCACCCTGAAGGAGGGCATGGCCAAGGACGAGGCCGAGAACCTGAAGAAGACCATCGAGGCTGCAGGTGCCGTAGTTGAGCTGAAATAACCCGGCACAACCACACACAAACGGTTAAGGACTTCCCAGTCGGAGGTTCTTAACCTTTTTGTGTCTTACAGACACGACACGTTATAGAGATTTAAGGAACAGAATAGGTTTCTACGACATCATACATCATCAAATATGCCTTCAAAAGTAGTAAACAACAGAGTAAACTTCGGCAGCGTCAAGAATCCGTTACCCTATCCGGATTTCCTCGATGTGCAATTAAAGTCATTCAAAGATTTCCTGCAGCTGGACACACCACCTGAGGAACGCAAGAATGACGGCTTGTATAAGGTGTTCTCGGAAAATTTCCCCATCACCGATACCCGTAACAATTTCGTTCTTGAGTTCTTGGATTACTATATTGACCCGCCGCGCTATACTATCGACGAATGTCTGGAGCGCGGGCTTACCTATAGTGTACCCCTGAAAGCCAAACTGAAGCTGTATTGCACCGACCCGGACCATGAGGATTTCAGTACCGTGATTCAGGACGTGTTTCTGGGCCCCATCCCGTACATGACGGAAAACGGCACGTTTATCATCAACGGCGCTGAGCGCGTCGTGGTGTCACAGCTGCACCGTTCTCCCGGCGTGTTCTTCGGACAGAGCGTCCATGCCAACGGCTCGTTGCTCTACAGTGCCCGCATCATCCCGTTCAAGGGTTCGTGGATTGAGTTTGCTACCGACATCAACAGTGTGATGTATGCCTACATCGACCGTAAGAAGAAGTTGCCCGTGACCACGTTGCTCCGCGCCATCGGCTTCGAGAACGACAAGGACATTCTGGAAATCTTCGGTCTCGCAGAAGAGGTGAAGGTCAACAAGACGGCCTTGAAGAAAGTCATCGGACGCAAGCTGGCAGCACGTGTGCTGAAGAGCTGGAACGAGGACTTCGTCGACGAGGACACCGGTGAGGTGGTTTCCATCGAGCGCAACGAGGTGATGATGGAGCGTGAGACCGAGATTACCGAGGAGAACGTCAATGAAATCCTTGAGTCCGGTGCACAGACCATCCTTGTCCACAAGGACGAGAACCAGGCGCAGGACTACTCCATCATCTTCAACACTTTGCAAAAAGACCCGAGTAACTCGGAGAAAGAGGCCATCCTCTACATCTACCGTCAGTTGCGCAACGCTGACCCGCAGGACGATGCGTCGGCCCGTGAGGTCATCCAGAACCTGTTCTTCTCGGACAAGCGTTATGATTTGGGCGATGTCGGTCGCTACCGCATCAACAAAAAGCTCGGACTGGACACGGATATGTCCGTGCGCGTGCTGACCAAGGAGGACATCATCGAGATTATCAAGTACCTCATCCAGTTGGTCAACTCGAAGGCCGCGGTCGACGACATCGACCACCTGTCCAACCGTCGTGTGCGCACGGTCGGCGAGCAGCTCGGCAACCAGTTCTCCATCGGTCTTGCGCGCATGAGCCGCACCATCCGCGAGCGCATGAATGTGCGCGACAACGAGGTGTTCACCCCGATAGACCTCATCAACGCCAAGACCATTTCGAGCGTCATCAACTCGTTCTTCGGCACCAACCCCCTGTCGCAGTTCATGGACCAGACCAACCCACTGGCAGAGGTCACGCACAAGCGCCGCCTCTCAGCCCTGGGTCCCGGCGGTCTGTCGCGTGAGCGTGCCGGCTTCGAGGTGCGCGACGTGCACTATACCCACTACGGCCGTCTGTGTCCTATCGAGAGTCCTGAAGGCCCGAACATCGGACTGATTTCGTCGCTGTGCGTATACGCCAAAATCAACGAGCTGGGCTTCATCGAGACCCCGTACCGCAAGGTGGAGCATGGTGTCGCCAATCTCAAGAATGACGAGATTCTCTATCTGACGGCAGAGGAGGAGGAAGGCCACGTCATCGGACAGGGCAACGCTCCGCTGAACGACGACGGCACCTTTATCCGCGAGGTCGTGAAGTGCCGACAGGACGCCGACTTCCCCGTGGTGCCGCCCACCGACGTGGACCTGATAGACGTGTCTCCGCAGCAGATTGCCTCCATCGCAGCCTCGCTGATTCCGTTCCTGGAGCACGACGATGCCCACCGCGCACTGATGGGTTCGAACATGATGCGTCAGGCCGTGCCCCTGCTCCACAACGAAGCACCTATCGTGGGTACCGGCATCGAGCGGCAGGTCTGCGAGGACAGCCGCACCATGATTACGGCAGAGGGCGACGGCGTGATTGACTACGTGGATGCCACCACCATCCGTGTGCTCTATGACCGCACGGAGGATGAGGAGTTCGTCAGCTTCGAACCCGCACTGAAGGAATACCGCATACCAAAGTTCCGCCGCACCAACCAGAACATGACCATCGACCTGCGTCCGATCTGCGACAAGGGTCAGCGCGTGAAGAAGGGCGACATCCTGACGGAAGGATACGCTACGGAGAACGGTGAGCTGGCCTTGGGCCGCAACCTGCTCGTGGCCTATATGCCTTGGAAGGGATACAACTATGAGGATGCCATTGTGCTGAACGAGCGCATCGTCCGTGAGGACGTGCTGACCTCGGTTCATGTCGACGAGTACTCCCTCGATGTGCGCGAGACCAAGCGTGGTGCAGAGGAGTTCACTGCGGACATCCCCAATGTCAGCGAGGAGGCCACCAAAGACCTCGACGAGAACGGTATCATCCGCGTCGGTGCACGTGTGGAGCCGGGCGACATCCTGATTGGTAAGATTTCGCCGAAGGGTGAGAGCGACCCCTCGCCGGAGGAGAAGTTGCTACGCGCCATCTTCGGCGACAAGGCCGGCGACGTGAAGGACTCTTCGTTGAAAGCCAATCCTTCGCTGACCGGTGTCGTGATTGACAAGAAACTCTTCTCCCGTGCCACCAAGACGCGGCAGGACAAGCAACAGGATAAAATCAAGCTGGCCAAGATTGACGAGGAACACAATGCCAAGATCGACGACTTGAAGGATATTCTCGTGGAGAAGCTCCTCGTACTGACCAAGGGCAAGACCTCGCAGGGCGTGAAGGACTACACCGGTGCAGAGGTCATCTCCAAGGGCAGCAAGTTCACTATGGCCGCCTTGAAGAATCTGGAGTATGGTGACGTGCAGGTGAGCAACTGGACGGACGACGACCATAAGAACAAGTTGATAGCCCAGTTGATTACCAACTTCATGAAGAAGTTCAAGCTCCTTGATGCCGAGATGAAACGCCGGAAGTTTGCCTTGACCATCGGCGACGAGCTGCCCTCGGGCATTCTGCAGATGGGTAAGGTCTATGTGGCCAAGAAACGTAAGATCGGTGTCGGCGACAAGCTGGCCGGACGCCACGGCAACAAGGGTATCGTGTCGAAGGTGGTGCGTCAGGAGGATATGCCGTTCCTGGAGGATGGCCGTCCCGTAGACCTGGTGCTGAACCCGTTGGGTGTGCCTTCCCGAATGAACCTCGGACAGATTTTCGAGGCCATCCTCGGTGCGGCCGGAAAACGGCTCGGCGTGAAGTTCGCCACTCCTATCTTCGACGGCGCCAAGCTGGAAGACCTTGCCGAATGGACGGACAAGGCCGGACTGCCCCGCCTGTGCTCGACCTACCTGTACGACGGCGAGACCGGCGAACGCTTCGACCAGCCGGCCACCATCGGTATCACCTACTTCCTCAAGCTCGGCCACATGGTGGAAGACAAGATGCACGCCCGTTCCATCGGCCCGTACAGTCTGATTACCCAGCAGCCCCTCGGAGGTAAGGCGCAGTTCGGTGGCCAGCGTTTCGGAGAGATGGAGGTCTGGGCCTTGGAAGCCTTCGGAGCCAGCCATGTGCTCCAGGAAATCCTGACCATCAAGTCGGACGACGTGGTGGGACGCAGCAAGGCATACGAGGCCATCGTCAAGGGCGAGCCTATGCCGACCCCCGACATTCCCGAATCCCTCAACGTGCTGTTGCATGAGTTGAAGGGACTTGGCTTGAGCATCAAGATGGACTGATCCGTGAGTTAACGAACAAAGAAAAAAGTATATTAAGTATTGAAATATGGCTTTCAAGAAAGAATCAAAGATAAAGAGTAATTTTACCAAGATTACCATCGGTCTGGCTTCACCGGAGGAGATCCTTGAGAACTCCTGTGGGGAGGTGACCAAGCCGGAAACCATCAACTACCGCACCTACAAGCCCGAACGGGACGGCTTGTTCTGCGAGCGCATCTTCGGTCCGACCAAGGACTACGAGTGCGCCTGCGGCAAGTACAAGCGCATCCGCTATAAGGGCATCGTCTGCGACCGTTGCGGTGTGGAGGTGACCGAGAAGAAGGTGCGCCGCGAGCGTGCCGGACACATCGAGCTGGTGGTGCCGGTGGCACATATCTGGTATTTCCGCAGCCTGCCCAACAAGATTGGCTATCTGCTGGGACTGCCCACAAAGAAGCTCGATGCCATCATCTATTACGAGCGGTATGTCGTAATCCAGCCGGGTGCCATGGAGGGCCGCAAGGATTCCGAGGGCAATCCCGCTCTGGGATCGGCCAAGTTCGATCTGCTCACCGAAGAGGAGTACATCGATATTGTGGAACGGCAGCTTTCCTCCGAGAACGACCTGCTCGACGACAACGACCCCAACAAGTTCATTGCCAAGATGGGTGCCGAGGCCATCTATGACCTCTTGGTGCGTCTCGACCTCGACTCTCTGTCGTATGAGCTGCGCGACCGTGCCAACAGCGACTCGTCCATGCAGCGCAAGAACGAGGCATTGAAACGCCTGCAGGTGGTGGAGGCTTTCCGCTCCAGCGTGGAAAAGGGCATTAACCGTCCCGAGTGGATGATTATGAAGATTATTCCTGTCACACCGCCAGAACTGCGCCCGTTGGTGCCGCTGGACGGTGGACGTTTCGCCACTTCCGATCTCAACGACCTCTACCGTCGGGTCATCATCCGCAACAACCGCCTGAAGCGACTGATAGAAATCAAGGCTCCGGAGGTGATTCTCCGCAACGAGAAGCGTATGTTGCAGGAGGCTGTCGACTCCCTCTTCGACAACAGCCGCAAGTCGTCGGCCGTGAAGAGCGAGAGCAACCGCCCGCTCAAGTCGCTCAGCGACTCGCTGAAAGGCAAGCAGGGACGCTTCCGCCAGAACCTGTTGGGTAAGCGCGTAGACTATTCGGCCCGTTCGGTGATTGTGGTAGGCCCGGAACTGAAGATGGGCGAATGTGGTCTTCCCAAACTGATGGCCGCAGAGCTTTATAAGCCGTTCATCATCCGCAAGCTCATCGAGCGCGGCATCGTCAAGACCGTGAAGTCGGCCAAGAAGATTGTCGACCGCCGCGAACCCGTCATCTGGGATATTCTGGAGAATGTGATGAAGGGACATCCGGTGTTGCTCAACCGTGCACCGACGCTGCACCGTCTGGGTATCCAGGCCTTCCAGCCCAAGCTCATCGAGGGAAAGGCCATCCAGCTTCATCCGCTGGCATGTACCGCCTTCAACGCCGACTTCGACGGCGACCAGATGGCAGTGCACCTTCCGCTGAGCAACGAGGCCATCCTTGAGGCACAGATTCTGATGCTCCAGAGCCATAACATCCTGAATCCTGCCAACGGCGCACCGATTACCGTGCCTTCACAGGACATGGTGCTCGGCCTGTACTATATCTCCAAGATCCGTCCCGGTGCCAAGGGTGAAGGCTTGACCTTCTACGGCCCTGAGGAGGCCATCATCGCCCACAACGAAGGACGTTGCGACCTGCACGCCCAGGTGAAGGTGATGGTTGACGACCGCATTGACGGCAAACCCGTCCGCCACTTGGTGGAGACCTCCGTGGGACGTGTCATCGTGAACGGCATCATCCCCGATGAGGTGGGCTATGTCAACAAGATTGTGTCGAAGAAGTCGCTCCGCGACATCATCGCCGATGTGATCAAGAACGTAGGCTTCGCCGAAGCCTGTGAGTTCCTCGACGGTATCAAGAACCTGGGTTACCGCATGGCCTATGAGGCAGGACTCTCGTTCAACCTCGACGACATCATCATCCCGGAATCCAAGAAAGACCTCGTGGCCAAGGGAAACGAGGAGATTCGCAAGATTACCGAGGACTACAACATGGGTTTCATCACCGACAACGAGCGTTACAACCAGGTCATCGATACCTGGACACATATCAACAACGACCTCGGCAACGTGCTGATGAAAGAAATGACGGAGGCCGACCAAGGCTTCAATGCCGTGTTCATGATGCTCGACTCCGGCGCACGTGGTAGTAAGGACCAGATTCGTCAGCTCTCCGGTATGCGTGGTCTGATGGCCAAGCCGCAGAAAGCCGGTGCTGAGGGCGCACAGATTATCGAGAACCCGATTCTGTCGAACTTCAAGGAGGGAATGTCGGTGTTGGAGTACTTCATCTCCACCCACGGTGCCCGTAAGGGTCTTGCCGATACCGCCATGAAGACGGCCGATGCCGGATACCTGACGCGCCGTCTGGTGGATGTCTCCCACGATGTGATTATCAATGAGGAGGACTGCGGCACCCTGCGTGGTCTCGTATGCACGGCTCTGAAGAATGGCGACGAGGTCATCTCGACCCTCTACGAGCGCATCCTCGGACGTGTCTCTGTACACGATATCATCCATCCCACCACCGGTGAACTCATCGTCGCTGCCGGCGAGGAGATTACGGAATCGGTGGCACAGGCCATCGAAGACTCTCCCATCGAGAGTGTGGAGATTCGTTCGGTGCTCACCTGTGAGTCGAAGCATGGTGTCTGCATGAAGTGTTACGGTCGCAACCTCGCCACGCGCCGCATGGTGCAGAAGGGTGAGGCCGTCGGCGTGATTGCCGCACAGGCCATCGGTGAACCGGGTACGCAGCTGACGCTCCGTACGTTCCACGCCGGTGGTGTGGCCGCCAATGCCGCTGCCAACGCCAGCATCGTGGTGAAGAACGATTCCCGCATCGAGTTCGAGGAGGTGCGCACCGTACCGTTCGAGGAAGATGGGCTGGACTGCGAGATGGTGGTCAGCCGTCTCGGTGAGGTCCGCTTCATCGATCCCAATACCAAGATTGTACTCTCCACCATGAACGTGCCTTACGGTTCGTCCCTCTATTTCAAGCACGGTGCCCTGGTCAAGAAGGGCGACAAGCTCGCACAGTGGGATCCGTTCAACGCCGTCATCGTTTCGGAATATGCAGGAACGCTGAAGTTCCACGATGTCATCGAGGGTGTCACGTTCCGCGCCGAGACTGACGAAACCACCGGTCTGACCGAGAAGATTGTCACCGAGTCGAAGGACAAGTCGAAGGTGCCCACCTGCGACATCATCGGTGCCAACGGCGAAGTGGTCGGAACCTATAACTTCCCGGTGGGTGGCCACGTGGTGGTGGAAGACGGCCAGACCGTCAAGACGGGTGAGACGCTTGTCAAGATTCCGCGTGCCGCTGCCAAGGGCGGTGACATCACCGGTGGTCTGCCCCGTGTGACCGAGCTGTTCGAGGCCCGCAACCCGAGCAACCCCGCCATCGTCTCCGAAATTGACGGTGAGGTGACCATGGGCAAACTGAAGCGCGGTAACCGCGAAATCATCGTCACCTCCAAGACGGGCGACCAGCGCAAGTACCTCGTGTCGCTGTCGAAGCAGATTCTGGTGCAGGAGCACGATGCCGTGCGCGCCGGAACACCGTTGTCCGACGGTGTCATCACGCCGGCCGACATCCTGGCCATCAAGGGTCCGACGGCAGTACAGGAGTACATCGTCAATGAGGTGCAGGACGTTTACCGTCTGCAGGGTGTGAAGATCAACGACAAGCATTTCGAGATTATCGTCCGTCAGATGATGCGCAAGGTGCAGATCAACGACCCGGGCGACACCTCGTTCCTTGAGCAGGAGATTGTCGACAAGCTCGACTTCGCTGACGAGAACGACCGCATCTGGGGTAAGAAGGTGGTGGTCGATGCCGGCGACTCCGAGAACTTCCAGAAGGGACAGATTGTTACGGCCCGCAAGTTGCGCGACGAGAACTCGATGCTGAAGCGCCGCGACCTCAAGCTGGTGCAGGTGCGCGATGCCGTGCCCGCCACGTCCACGCAGATTCTGCAGGGTATCACCCGTGCTGCGCTCCAGACCAAGTCGTTCATGTCGGCTGCCTCGTTCCAGGAAACGACCAAGGTGCTCAACGAGGCCGCTATCCGCGGTAAGGTGGACAATTTGGAGGGCATGAAGGAGAACGTCATCACGGGTCACCTGATTCCTGCCGGAACGGGTCTCCGTGAGTTCGAAAAGCTCATCGTGGGTTCGAAGGAGGAGTATGACCGTATGCAGGCCAACAAGAAGAATGTGCTTGACTTCTCCGGAGAAGCTGCAGTAGAAGAGAAGTAATTCCTGCTGTATTCCATACGCTTCGGGACTTGTAGGCAAACCGAGTGGTTGCCCGCGAGTCCCGAAGTTTTTTATGTGCGCACATCGTTTCTTTTGTTCATTTCATACGTCGTATTGAATAAAATCGGCACTTTTTTATTCAACGCAATGAGAATATTGAATATTTTTATTAATTTTGCAGCAGTTTTACCAAAGCAATGAATCGGGCATGAGAACCATCATCAACAACCAGAGGAAAGAGCGAGACTTGTTGCTCTCCCGTCCTTATCTCGCACGCCAGACCCAATATGACGTGGAAGAACTCTTGGACAGCAAACAAATCAAGCTGATTACCGGACCAAGGCGAACGGGCAAGTCCACTGAGGCTCTGCTGATGCTGAAAGGCAAGAACTTTGCCTATCTCAACTTTGACGACGGCAAACTGCTGAACGCCTGGGACGACGACTTGGTGTGGGAATCGCTACAATTGGTGTATCCCGGATTCGAGTATCTTTTGCTTGACGAAGTGCAAAACCTGGACGGATGGGACTTGTGGGTTTCCAAACTGTATCGCCTTGGCGTCAATATGATTATTACTGGAAGCAACGCCAAACTGTTGAGCAGCGAGATGGCTACCCTGTTGACTGGCAGATACATCCGGATGGAACTGCTTCCTTTCAGCCTGACGGAATACTTTGCATGGAATCACAAGAGCCTTTCCGACATACAGGCGGAAGATTATGCCTTGATGAACGACTACTTGCACTACGGAGGGTATCCAGAGACCGTGTCAGCAAGAAATTTGACCCGGAGTTACCTCTCTACCCTCTTCGATTCCATCGTATGGAAAGACATCGCCAAACGGTACAACGTACGAAACATAGAAGACCTGAACAATCTGGCCGTGTATTTGGTCTCCAATTTCTGTAATGCTTTCAGTTCCAATGAACTGGCTGAAGAACTTGGCTTTTCAAGCGTGGCTACCACCAAGAAGTTTATGGGCTATCTGCGAGAACCCTACCTGCTCTATTATCTTCCAAGGTACAACAATAAACTGAAGTTGATGAAGAAGGCTCCGCAGAAGGTCTATGTGGTGGACAATGGTTTTGTGGCAGCCAAGGCATTCAGTGTAAGCGAGAACTTGGGCAGACTTCTAGAGAACCAAGTGTTCATCGAATTGGTTCGCAGGGGATTCGACACCGAGACTTCACTCTTTTACTACCGTTCTCGCAATGACAAGGAGACGGATTTCGTAACTCGCCAAGGCTCCCGCGTACACGCTCTCATTCAGGTTTGCTACGACTTGACTTCCAAAAAGACTTTGAGGCGAGAGGTGGACAGCCTTGTCGAGTGTGCTGGTGAGTTGAAATGCGACAATCTTTTCATCGTCACAATGAACGAAGAAACCGTGATAGAAAAGAATGGGTATGAGATAAAGGTCGTACCTGTCCATAAGTTCTAAGTTTTTCGGGCAATCCCCACTTTCAAGATAGAAGTGCAATTCTGATGGGTTGACATGGGGAGTCCCCACAGGGGGATGTACGTTCCTCGGAGCGTAGCG
>CAVJNH010000069.1:0-14644 GCA_963651005.1 Oscillibacter sp. MSJ-31 | reverse complement strand
ATATGTTTTTCAGATGCAGCACGATATTATCCGCCGAGCAGTCAAAGAGCATGGCCATGGCCTTTTGCGTCGCCCATACCGTCTCGTCCTTATATAGCACTTGAATGCCTTGTTCCTTGCCTTCCGCCACAAAAGTCAGGAACTCCGCCGTGCTGTTCCGTATTTCAAATTTCTTGGTCATATTCTTAGTCTGTCCAACGATTATTCCGGTTTATACTGCAAAGATAATACATTTTGGTGAGTAACACCGGAAAATTCTGATTTTTTATGCTTTAGTAACACGTTGGGGAAACTATTCAGCAACACGGTTCCATCGCCTTACCCAAGCCCTACCCAAGCCCTACCCAAGCCCAAAAGAGCACTTTGGGTATGGCTAGGAGCAGAGTGCTTGCTTTCTGGTTGCTTTCTGATACGATGCTAAGTGACCTTAGCCACACGTTGTATTTCATGTGTTTTGGGGTCTATTTGGGCTCCCTAAGGGCAATTAATCGTTTCCCCCGGGAAAATTCATCGTTTTTCCCGGGAGAATCGATGTTTTTTCCCGGGGGAATTGATGTTTTTTCCTAGGAGTCAGTGTCGTTGGCGGCGCACGGAGACGCGGGGCTGGCGGGAAACCGTGGACGAAGCCTTGCTCTTGACCGTGCGCTGACGGCTTTTTGCGGTTTTCTGCTTCTTCCCCTTCACTTCGACGGTGTCCTCCGGTGCCTGCTGCCGCGCCGCCTCGATGGAGTCGCGCTGGGGCGTGTGGCCGAAGACGCGGCGTTCGAAGGCCGCCAGTTCCTCATCGTTCAGTTGGCCCGTGCGCTGTCCCGTCCGGTAGACGTTGCCCTGATAGCAGTGCAAGGTGAAGAAGTCCTCGAAAGTCATGGTGGTGGCATCGTTGAGCGGCGAGGCCGCCATGGTCTGCCGGTTCAGGTAAGGCTCCGCGTCGGCATAGCGCACCCAGAACAGGGGTCGCCGGGAGGGTGTCCCGCCGAACTCGTCCTCCAGAACCATCACGGGGCAGAGGGCTAAGACCTTGCGCCGGAACTGCGCGTTGGTGTGGTCGTAGTAGGCACATTCCTTCAGATAGAACAGGGTCACGTCGGCAGAGGGGATGTCGCTGTTGTCCACGTGCAGTCGACCGTTCTTCTGACCGTAGGGAATCTGCTGGTCGTCGAGGAGGGTCTTGAGGTCGATGCGCGCCGAGTCGCTGAAGGACTCCATGCCGTCGAGGCGGTATTCATAGACGGGGATGTAGCCGTTCAGGGCCAGCTTGAAGAGGTAGGTGAAGAGGTTCAGCCGGCGGTCGACCGGTTCGATGGGATAGTAGAGGCCGGCGTTGGCCGCGTCGTCCAACCGGATCTCGCGGTAGAGGTCGCGCCGCCACACCACATCGTCCGGGATGTCGGGCGAGGTCGGGTACATCAGTCGGGCACGCGGGCTGAGGCCCTGCTGCGAAGTACTGGAAGTCTGGCGGCGCGCCTTGGGCTGCGCCACGGCGGCGGCAGTCCCCAGCGTCAGTACGCCGGTCAGGATGGTTATCAGGAGGAATCTCTTCATAGTCGTTATCGTTTTTGTTTCGGTGTTATTTCACGATGATTTCCATCGAAGTGGACAATTTGCGGACGGTGCCGTCGGGGCCTGTCGCCGTGACGCGCGACACATAGAAGCGGCGGTTGCGCTGCAAGTGGCGTATCACGTCCTTCTGCCGGGCGGAGAAGCGGGCACCCTGGCTGACCATGGGCACGGCATTGCCCATGTTGTCGAAGAAGACGGTCTCGAACTGCTGCACGCGGAAGGGCACGTCGAGGATGCCGTCGTCGATGGCAGCCCCGATGCCGTCGGCCGCCACGAGGCGCGCCTTGGCCAGGGCACCGCCATGGAAACGCGTGGTGCCGTCGTCCGCCGTGACCGTGATATACGGAGCAGGGTCGGGCAGACGGCGCACGCGGAAAGCATAACGCCCCATCTGCTGCGCCCTGCCGCCGTGGGTCGAGGTGACGGTGACGGAGACCTCGCTGCCGGGCGTGGCCGGTCGCGCGATGTAGCGTCCCGGAGCGACGGAACGCAACGTGCCGCCCGACATCGTGGCCTGCACCTGCGTGAGGGGTACGCCCGGCACGGAGATGCTCAGCGGATTGTCGTAGCCGGCATAGAGCACGTTCATCAGTGAGGCGGAGACGGTGGCGGAAGGTTCCACCACGGTGTATTTCTGGCTGAAGTCGCGGCGCACCAGACTGCCGCGACCGTCGGGCATCTGGATGAAGCCCGACAGCGTGAAGTCGCCGGCGCGGCTGGCCGTGGTCTCGTAGCGACCGTCCTGCAACGGCGCGGGTCGTCCGCCGATGAAGACCTGCGGCTGCTGCGTGGTGTCGACCGCGGCCATGACGATGCGCGCGGAGAAGCGTCCGCCGCGCACCACGGTCTGCGACTCGGGGATGACCAGTGCACTCACGCTGTTGACGCGCAAATCCGTCCGGTCGATATTGTCCATCAGCGTGTGCAACACCTCGCCTTCGGCATGGCGCACGTCGTTCTGCAACTTGGTCAGCAGGGTGACGGCGGCGGCCACGGGCATGTGGCCGAACAGGCTCTCCTGCCAGTTCTGTCCCACGGCGCGCGCCTCGGCAGACGGTTCCGTGGAGAGGTTCTGCGCCACCGTGCGCCGCCGGACACTGTCGGCAAGGAGCGTCAGCATCCGTTCCCGATAGCGCGTGATGGCCTGACGGAGGGCTTCCCCCTGGCCGCTGCCCACGGTGAGCATCACCGTCTTGGCAGCCTCCAGATCCTCCTTGTTGCGGATATGGCGCACGTCGCCGTCTGCCCCGTCTGCCTCGCGCACGATGGCCACCTTCAGTTGCTCGACCCGATGGAAGAGGGAGTCGCTCCACTGCCGCACCTGTCGCGCGCGGTCAAACCACGGCCGCACCTTCTGCGGATTGCGATCCATCTGCGCGGCAAACTCCGCGTAGAGGGCGCGGTTCTCGTCGGAGGAGGTCTGCGCCGTGCGGCGCAGGCTGTCCTCCACCACCGAGAAGCCGTCCAGCACCTCGGTCGACACGTTGAGGGCCAGCAGTGCCATGAGCACGACATACATCAGGTTGATCATCTTCTGCCGAGGCGACAACGGGCGTTTCTTGATAGCCATGGTTCGGAGGGTGTTGAGGATGGGACGAAGGGTTACTGCTGCTTCTGCCGGGTGGACATGGCCTCGATCATGCGGGCATAGATGCGGTTGAGTTCGGCGATCTGTTCGGCCATGTGGCGCGTCTGCGCGTGGAGGTCTTCCAGGTCATCGGCATAGTCGGACAACTGTCCGTCCAGCCCTTCGGGCAGTTGCGGAACCTGTCCGGCAGTCCGTTCGCTGCGGTGGGTCTCCAGTTCCATGCCGTCGGCGGTCTTGTCGAACGGACGGTCGAAGGCCGACAGGAAGAACACCAGCACCTCGGTGCCCATGCCCGCGTAGAGGAAGAGGCTGGCGTAGGGGAGGTGGGTCAGTTCGAAGAGCGTGCCCAGGATGACGATGGCGGCACCCCAGCTATAGGCATAGTTCAGGAAGGTCTGGCCTGCCACGCTGTCCATCCATTTCTGCATCCGGTAGATCATGTTCCACTTGCTGTATACTGTCATGGTGTTTGGTTTTTATGAGGGTGAATCGGTTTATTTCCTGTTTTTCGTCTTGCCGCTGTTGGTGTTGGCCAGACTGCGCACGCAGCGGAACCCGATGTAGCTGCGCGGCTGGTTCTGGTACTCGAAGGTGCGCCAGGCGGAACGCACCATCGACTCCGGGTCTTTCCACGAGCCGCCCTTCACGGTCTTCTTCTTCATGCGGTAGGGGTCTTCGGGCGCGGCGTTGTAATGGAGGTCGGGGTTGATGTCGTTCATCTGTTCCACGCCGGCCTCGGTGTAGACGGTGCCGGTCCATTCCGCCACGTTGCCGGCCATGTCATACAGGCCGTTGGAGTTGGCGTTGTAGATGCCGGCGCGGCTGGTGATGAGGTTGCCGTCCTTGGTGTAGTTGCCGTTGTCGGGCTTGAAATTGGCATAATAGCATCCGTTGCCGGAGGCCATCTCCCGGTGCTCCCACGGAAACTCGTTCTGGTTCTTGCCGCGTGCGGCATATTCCCACTCCGCCTCGGTGGGCAGGCGGTAGCGTTGCACGTGGCGTGCGGCCTCGCCGAGACCGCGCAGCAGGTAGTCGGTGCGCCAGGCACAGAAAGCATTGGCCTGTTCCCAGGTCACGCCGACCACGGGATAGTCGTTGTAGGCGGCACTGGAGAAATAGAAGCGCATATAGTTCTCGTTGGCGGCGTTGGGGAAGTCGTTGACCCAGCAGGTGGTGTCGGGATAGACGTTGACGATGTAGGTGTTGAGGAAATCCCACGGCCCCGTGTATTCGCGGTTGATGGTCTGGCGGACGATGCGTCCGTCGTCGTCCACGTAGGCCGTGTCCTTGGAAATCCAGATGCGCTCGTCGGGACTGGGGCGGAGGTCGGTGTTCAGCACGCGCTCCTGCGGGTTGGTGCGGTACTTGCGCTTGGCCGCCTCGGTATAGTCATAGATTTCGTAGCGGTAGTTGAGCTGCCGCCAGTCGATGAGCTTCTCGCCGGTCACGGGGTTGGTGGTGTAGAGGCTCTCGAAGGCCCGCTGCTCGTCTTCGTTGGGACGGCGCGGCAGGGGCTTCTTCCAGTTGAGGTGTGGGGTGACGGGATTGCCGTAGCGGTCCTCCTCGATCTTATAGGTCTCGTCGCCGCCGTAGTTCGGGTCGGCCAGCCGTTCGCGGAGGATGGAGTCGCGGACGTAGTGGACAAACTGGCGGTACATGGAATTGGTCACCTCGTGTTCGTCCATCCAGAAACTCTCCACGGAGATGTCGCGCACCGGCGTGGGGTGGCCCCACAGCGAGTCCTGCCGCTCGATGCCCATCTTCACGTGGCCCCGCTTGACGAGGGTCATGCCGTAGGGCGTCGGTTCGGCAAAGACGCGTCCGCCTTTGCCCGTCACCTCGCCGCCCTGCGACGAGGCGAGGCGCGATCCGAAACAGCCTGCGGCGACCGTGGCAAACAGCAGGATTACCGCGGCGTGCAGGGGGCGCACGGCGCAGGGTTGCCGGAGTATGTGTCGTAATGTCTTCATATCTTGTCGTTCTGTGCTTATAGGGTTTTACAGTATTCTGACGCTCTGGTGGCGGGCGGGACGGCGCGACCCGAGGTGGAGTTCGGTCTGATAGCCCACGAAGAGCTCGTGGCTGCCGTTGCCGATTCCCGTGCCGGAGGTGTACATCGCGTAGCTGTAGCCGAGGTGGATGCCGTGGAGGTTGCCGCCGACCAGCACCGTCACCGCATGACCGGGACTGTAACCCACGCCGCCGTACAGCATCTTCCGGTCGTTGGCATAGCGGAGGCGGGCGGTGATGTCGGCACGCCGGGAGGTGCCGCTGCTGTAGGCCAGCACGCTGGGGAGGAGGGCCAACCGGGGATTGCGCAACGGTACGGCATATCCTGCCGTGAAGTAGTAGGTCGGGTCTATCTGCCAGTCGCTGCGGTCGCCGAGAGCCACCGTCGGGGCGTTGGCGTGGAGCACCGAGAGGCCGGCATACCACCGTCCGTACTGGTAGTAGAGACCTCCGCCGAGGTCCAGTGCCGTGCCGTTGGCATCGGTGTCGGAGAGGGTCGGGTCGCTGGTGTCGTCCGTGGCGGTCTCCGCTTCCGAACCGCTGTACTCCCCGCTCAGCATACCGGCCTGCAGGCCGAGGCGCAGCGTGCCGCCGAAGAGACGGCATTGGAAGGCATACTGCACGGCAATCCGCTTGTCGGTGAAGAACCCGACCTTGTCGTTCTGCATCTGGATGCCGATGCCGTGGAACGTGTCCAGCAGTCGCAGCGGCATATCGGCCGCCGTATACACCGTGCGCGGATGCTCCCGGTAGCCGGCCATGCTCATCTGGCCGCAGCCCGTGATGCTGAGTTGCTGCGCCTTTCCTGCGGCAGCAGGATTGAACGACGGCTCCATCGCCCAGTAGTGGGCAAAGGACACCTCCTGCTGTGCTGCCGCCCGAAGCGGCAGGAGCAGGAAAAGCCATATCAGCGGGACGCTCCTCACGCCTTATACAACGTTGCCGCTGCAAATATATTGTGTGGTGGTGAAGAAAAACCCGTTTTCTTTTTGTATTTCACTCGCTTATTCGTACCTTTGTCCCCGACAAACTACTACTAAATGCTACTGAAATGGAAAAAACAATGAAAAAAGGGTGGACCATGCGCCTCGGAAGCGTCATGGTGCTGTTGCTGGCCGTCAGCATGACGGCTGTGGCACAGAAAGGCTACAAACAGGTGTTGAGGGAGACAGACCCGGCGTTCTTCCGTACCGAAGAGGCGCGGCGCATCGGAGACCAGTTGCTGCTCTACCAACGGGTGACGGGCGGATGGCCGAAGAACATCGACATGGTGAAGCGCATGACCGACAAGGAACGCCAGCAGGTGTTGGAAGACCAGCCGCGGCGCGACGACTCGACCACCGACAACGATGCCACCACGACCCAGATGACCTTCCTGGCAAGGCTCTACCAACAGACCAAGGACGACCGCTACCGCAAGGCGTTCTGCCGGGGCATGGAATATCTGCTCAGCGGACAGTATGCCAACGGCGGATGGCCGCAGTTCTGGCCCGTGATGCGCGACTACCAGATCCACATCACCTACAACGACCACGCCATGGAACACACGATGTGGATGCTGAAGGAGGTGGCGGAACAGCAGGAACCCTATCAGGGCAAGCTGACGACGAAGGAGCTGCGCAAGAAGATGAAGACGGCCTTCAACAAGGGTATCGAATGTATCCTGGCCACGCAGATACGGCGCGACGGGAAACCCACCGTGTGGTGTCAGCAACACGACAGGGAGACGCTGGATCCGGCTCCGGCACGGGCCTACGAGCTGCCTTCGTTCTGCAGTGCGGAGAGTGCCGGACTGGTGTATCTGCTCATGAGCGTGGAGCATCCGGACGACCGGGTCAAGGCGGCCATCCACGGTGCGATGCAGTGGCTCGACGACCACAAACTGACGGGAATGCGCGTGGAACGCACCGGCAAACCGGGATCGCCGGACCGCGACACGCGGTTGGTGCCCGATGCCAATGCACGTCCCCTGTGGGCACGCTTCTATGACCTGAAGTACGGTGAGCCGTATGTCTGCGACCGCGACGGTGTGCCCAGAAGACACCTCTACCAGATCGGCAGTGAGCGGCGCAACGGATATAGCTGGTACAGCGAAGGGCCGGCATCGCTCTACCCGGCATACGACCGCTGGGCAGACCGCAACGACCCGGCACACAAGGTGGCCATCAGCCTGAAGACCAAGGGCGGCAACGAGACGGGACGGCTGCAATGGTTCCGCAAGCCTGTGGTCAACGTCAGCGACTTCGACGCGGTGGTACAGCCCGGCGACAGCATCCAATTGGCCATCGAACAGGCTCCGCAACGACCGGAGAAGCCTTACAAGATACTGATACGGAAGGGAACCTATCGGCAGAAAGTCATCATCGACCGTCCCAACATCGTGTTGGTGGGGGAAGACCGTGACAGCACCGTCCTCGTGCTGGCCGAGACCGCCAAGACGTGTCAGATGAAGATGTACCACGGACAACCCACGGGCAACGGGGTCATCGTCCTGCAACCGGGAGCCGACGACTGCGTCATCAGCGGACTGACCGTCTACAACAACTACGGTACGACGGTGGAGAAGACCACCACCCATCAGATGGCTATCTTCGGCAGGGGCACCCGCACCATCGTCATCAACTGCAACGTATGGGCGGACGGCAACGACGCGCTCTCCCTGTGGGCAAAGGACAACGGGATGTACTACCATGCCGACCTCTACCTGCGGTGTCCCGGTGTCGACTTCCTGTGTCCGAGAGGGTGGTGCTATGCCACACGCTGCCGCTTCCTCGGCGACAGCCGCGCCATCATCTGGCACGACGGCAGGGGCGACAAGAGCAAGAAACTGGTCATCAAGGATTCTTATTTCGATGCCAAGTCACCCACCATCCTGGGACGGTACCACCACGACTCGCAGTTCTTCCTGCTGAACTGCCGCCTGTCGAAACAGATTCTCGACACCAACATCAGCTATGCCTACACCGACAAGGTGCTGGACCCGTGCCCCTGGGGACTGCGCACCTATTATTATAATTGTACGCGCGAGGGCGGGCACAGCGGTTGGCTCGACAACAACCTGGAGCAGGCGGAAGGGAAGCCCGAATACCATACGGTCACGGCACAGTGGACCTTCAACGGGAAATGGGATCCGGAGACACGCATCCGTGACCTCTGGAATGTCTTGGCCTATTGACGGTTCATAAAGGGAAAGGACGGATGTTGAGATTATTGTTGAGACTGTGGTGGCTCCAGCAGCGGCGCAACTTCCAGAAACGGGATGTTGTGGTGGGCTGCTACATTCTCTTCTTTTATGCGATAGTGGGAGTCGGCATCTTCCGGGGGTTCGCGGAGAGCGGCGGAAACCTGGAGGGCGACGCCTTGCCGGCCACCTTGGGGGCAGGCATCGCCGAGCTTAACTCCTACTTCTTTAGTACTCATCCTCGTTGAAGAGGAAGTCTTCCTTGGTGGGATAGTCGAGCCAGATGTCTTCTATACTCTCATACACATCGCCCTCGTCTTCTATCTCTTGCAGGTTCTCCAACACTTCGAGTGGCGCACCCGAACGGATGGCGTAGTCTATCAGTTCCTCTTTTGTTGCCGGCCATGGCGCATCTTCCAGTTTCGATGCCAATTCAAGTGTCCAATACATAATTGTTTTAATTTTGATGATTTTTGAATCTGGACGCAAAAGTAGTATATTTTTTCCTATTCACAAACATTCTGCCATGTTTTTTCACGTTGACCGGCGAGATGGTTGAGTTTTTTTGCAAAAACAAACAGATAATCGCTCAGTCGGTTGACGTATTCCAAAACCTCTGCCGACACGGTGGCTTCCTGGGCCAATGTGCAGATGCGGCGCTCGGCACGACGGCAAACGGTGCGGCAGACATGGGCTTGTGCGGCAGCCGGAGTACCGCCGGACAGGATGAATCCCTGTCGTTCGGGCAACAGTGCCACAGCCTCGTCCACCAGACGTTCGAGTCGCAGGGTCTCGCCCTTGGGCAGGCGTGCAGACGGCGGAAGTGGGGTGGTCGCCTGGTCGGTGGCCAGATGAGTGCATACATTGAATAGAGTGTTCTGGATGCGCTGTATTGTCGCCTTGTCGTCGCCGTCGGGCAACAGGGCGGCTAGCAGACCCAGATGCGCCGACAGCTCGTCGACGGTGCCGTAGGCTTCCAGCCGTGCACACGCTTTGCTGACACGTTCGCCGCCGACCAGTGAGGTCTGGCCACCGTCGCCGCCACGGGTGTATACTTTTGTAATCTTCATTGTTTTAGGAATATAGGTTTTGTGTTCAGAAATTCACGCGGTAGTGGTGCTGATAGCGGCGGCTGTCAAACAGCACGATGCCGCAGTAGTAGAGGTCGAAGGTGATGGTGACCCGGGCGCACGACTGGATGTGTTTCCAGCGCACTTTGTCGCGATGGATGCCTTCCACCACGAGGACGGAATCGTTGCCGGCGCGCTGGATCAGCGCATCCGCATCATCCTCCACGGCGATGCGCATCAGTTGGAAGGCTTCCGGGCCGTCTGTCACTTCGTCGGGGCTGTCGGTGATGCGCATTCTGCGGCATCCGGCCTGCCACCAAGCCTCATAACGGTCGCGCAGCATGACCGTAGGCTGTCGCCAGTTGGCCAGTCGGAAGTAGAGACGTCCCAACTGGCGTTCCGTCGTGTTGTGTGCCAACGAATCCAGCTCGTCGTAGGCGTAATAGGGCCAATGCTCGTTCACTACGTAACGGACAAAGGCATAGTCGGTGGGTGACTGGATGCCGAAGCCCCTGCAACAGTTCAGGCGGCTGAGCCAAATCCAAAACTTCTTCATGTGGCAAAGGTACAAAGAAGTGAGTGAATAACCAAATTTATTTGGCTTTTCCGTAGGACGTGTCTTCGGCTGTGCCCTCGGCTGTCGGGGTGGGCGCTGTTGGGTCAGACGCTTTCGGATCAGAGGTATTCCATGAGCACATCCCATACGGCGACGATGTGGCAGATGCTGCCTGCAAGGACGAAGAAATGGAAAACGCTGTGCATATAACGTTTCTTGTTGAGCGAGTAGAAAACCGCTCCGGTGATATAGGCCACCCCTTCGGCAATAATCCATATTACAGCCGCCGTCGACACAGAATCTACCAATGGCTTGAAAGCCACAAGGATGGAAAGTCCCATGCCCACGAAACAAAATGTTTCAAGATTGGAGTGTTCCTTGAGCTTGACAAAGCTGACGACGGTACCCGCAATGGCACAGAGCCACACGAAGGAGAACAGCGACCACCCCCAGTAGCCTTGGCTACGCAAGGCCACCAGCGTCAGTGGAGAATAGCTGCCTGCAATGTGCCAATAGATGGCCGCATGGTCCCAGCGGCGCAACCGTTCCTTCCATTTGGAACGGCGCGGTAGGGCGTGGTATGCGGTTGATGCGACGTATGAACCGAGCATACCGAAGAGATAGAGGCATACCCCAAGCCGCACCCAAGGACTGTCGCCCTTGAAGGCCATGCCCAAAAACACAATGCCGAAAGCCACTCCCAACAGAATGCCGCCGGCGTGCGACCAGGTATTCCACAGTTCTTCCTTATGGGTATATCTTATCATCGCGTGCAAAGTTACGAAATATTCCCACGAAAGCGGCCACTTCCAGTCGGACTTATGACCGAACGCTGTGTTAAATAATATAAAAATGCTTATATAATGTTAAAATCACAAAGAAGATGTTCCTTTTGGGTCTTATATATTAGGTAATTACATAAAAAAGTTGTACCTTTGCACCCCAAAAGCGCCCGATATTAAGGGATTGCTATGTCAAGTTGAATAAGAACAAATAATATAATAAATTAAAAAACAAACAATTATGCCTACAATTTCACAATTGGTAAGAAAAGGCAGAAAGGTGCTCGTTGACAAGAGCAAATCTCCTGCTTTGGACTCATGTCCTCAGCGTCGTGGAGTGTGTGTTCGTGTCTACACAACGACCCCGAAGAAGCCTAATTCGGCTATGCGTAAAGTAGCCCGTGTGCGTCTGACAAACCAGAAGGAGGTCAACTCCTACATTCCCGGAGAGGGACACAACCTGCAGGAACACTCTATCGTTCTGGTTCGTGGCGGACGTGTAAAGGACCTTCCTGGTGTGCGTTATCACATCGTTCGCGGTACATTGGATACCGCAGGTGTGGCAAGCCGCACGCAGCGTCGCTCCAAGTACGGAGCTAAGCGTCCGAAGGCCAAGAAGTGATAGCCGGCGAAGGCTATTTGGCTCGAAGAAAGTTCAAAGTTAAACGTTTTGCTGGAGAATTGTTAAGACAGGTTGAGTAAATGCTCGCGTGAGAGTGTTGAAGGACAAGCAAGAACAGCCCCATGCAGACAACAAAACAAAAAACGAAAAAATGAGAAAAGCAAAACCGAAGAAACGCGTGATCCTTCCGGATCCGGTCTTCAATGACAAGAAAGTGTCTAAGTTCGTGAACCATCTGATGTATGATGGGAAGAAGTCTATCTCCTACGAGATTTTCTACAATGCCCTTGAAAATGTAAAGGGCAAGATGCAGAATGAAGAGAAGTCTGCCCTTGAAATCTGGAAGCAGGCTCTTGACAACATCACTCCTCAAGTGGAGGTGAAGAGCCGCCGTATCGGTGGCGCAACCTTCCAGGTTCCTACTGAAATCCGTCCGGACCGCAAGGAGAGTGTCTCGATGAAGAATATGATTGCCTTCGCACGCAAGCGCAGTGGCAAGTCCATGGCAGACAAACTGGCTGCCGAGATTATGGACGCATACAACAACCAGGGTGGGGCATACAAACGCAAGGAAGATATGCACCGTATGGCTGAGGCCAACCGAGCTTTTGCCCACTTCAGATTCTAATTATATTATAAGGAGAAGAAAGAAATGGCAAATCGCGACTTACATTTGACCCGCAACATCGGCATCATGGCACACATTGATGCCGGAAAAACCACCACTTCCGAGCGTATCCTGTTTTATACGGGAAAGACGCACAAAATCGGTGAGGTGCATGACGGTGCTGCCACCATGGACTGGATGGTGCAGGAGCAGGAGCGTGGTATCACGATTACCTCTGCTGCCACTACCTGCAACTGGACGTGGCAGAACAAGACCTACAAGATTAACTTGATCGATACTCCAGGACACGTGGATTTCACCGCAGAGGTGGAGCGTTCGTTGCGCGTGCTGGATGGTGCAGTGGCAACATACAGTGCTGCGGACGGCGTACAGCCCCAGTCAGAGACCGTTTGGCGTCAGGCTGACAAGTACAACGTTCCCCGTATCGGTTATGTGAACAAGATGGACCGCTCCGGTGCAGACTTCTTTGAGACGGTGCAGCAGATGAAGGACATTCTGGGTGCAAACCCTGTGGTCATTCAGGTGCCTATCGGCGCAGAGGAGAACTTCAAGGGTGTGGTGGATCTCATCAAGATGAAGGCCATCCTGTGGCATGATGAAACCATGGGTGCCGAGTATGACATTGAGGATATTCCCGCCAATCTGCAGGAGGAGTGCGACGAGTGGCGCAACAAACTGCTCGAAGCTGCTGCCGAATACGACGAGGCCTTGATGGAGAAGTATTTCGATGACCCCAACTCGATAACAGAAGACGAAATTATTGCCGCTATCCGCAAGGGTTGTGTGAGCATGGCCTGCACACCGATGATTTGCGGCTCTTCCTACAAGAATAAGGGCGTACAGCCGCTGCTCGACTACGTTTGCGCATTCCTGCCCGCTCCTATCGATGTGGATGTCGTGATGGGTACTAACCCCGATACGGATGAGGAAGAAGGCCGCAAACCCAGTGAGGACGAGCCGACATCTGCACTTGCATTCAAGATTGCCACTGACCCCTATATGGGACGTCTGGTGTTCTTCCGCGTTTACTCGGGTAGCGTGAAGGCTGGCTCTTATGTATACAATCCCCGTTCGGGAAAGAAAGAGCGCATCAGCCGCCTGTTCCAGATGAACTCCAACAAGGAAATTCCTATGGAGTCCATTGATGCCGGTGATATCGGTGCAGGAGTAGGTTTCAAGGATATCCGTACTGGTGATACGCTCTGTGACGAGGATCATCCGATTGTTCTGGAGTCGATGACTTTCCCGGATACGGTGATTTCTATCGCTGTTGAGCCGAAGTCTCAGGCAGATGTTGCCAAGTTGGACAACGGTCTCGCCAAGCTGGCTGAGGAAGACCCGACGTTTACCGTCCGTACCGACGAACAGAGCGGACAGACCATCATCTCTGGTATGGGTGAGCTTCACCTGGATATTATCATCGACCGTCTGAAGCGTGAGTTCAAGGTGGAGTGTAACCAGGGTAAGCCTCAGGTGAACTATAAAGAGGCTATCACGAAGACGGTCAACCTCCGCGAGGTATACAAGAAGCAGTCTGGTGGTCGCGGTAAGTTCGCCGACATCATCGTGAACGTCGGTCCTGTGGATGACGACTGGGACATCAAGGAAAATGGTGGTCTGCAGTTTGTCAATGAGGTCAAGGGCGGTAACATCCCCAAGGAGTTCATTCCTTCTATTCAGAAGGGTTTTGAAACGGCCATGAAGAACGGTATCCTTGGTGGGTATCCGGTAGACTCGCTCAAGGTCGTGGTGGTTGACGGTTCGTTCCACCCGGTTGACTCTGACCAGCTCTCGTTCGAAATCGCAGCCCAGATGGCCTATAAGGAGGCTTGTGCACAGGCCAAGCCGGTTCTGATGGAGCCGATAATGAAGCTGGAGGTTGTCACTCCGGAAGAGAATATGGGTGATGTGATCGGTGACTTGAACAAGCGTCGTGGACAAGTGGAGGGTATGGAAGATGCCCGTAGCGGTGCCCGTGTCATCAAGGCCAAGGTGCCCCTGTCCGAGATGTTCGGTTATGTGACGGCACTTCGTACCATCACTTCCGGTCGTGCCACAAGTTCCATGGAGTATGACCACCATGCTCCGCTGTCCAGTGCATTGGCAAAGGCAGTGCTTGAAGAGGTTAAGGGACGCGCCGATCTCGTGTAATGTAAATTTGGAGTGCCGCTGAGTAAATGACTCTTTAGCGGCCTCCTTTCAATAGTTTTATTTATCATTTTATAAGTTAAAGACAATGAGTCAAAAAATTCGTATCAAACTGAAGTCTTATGACCACAAGTTGGTTGACAAGTCTGCAGAGAAAATTGTGAAGGCTGTCAAGGCTACGGGAGCCATCGTCAGTGGCCCTATCCCCTTGCCCACCCACAAGCGTATCTACACCGTCAACCGCTCTACCTTCGTCAACAAGAAATCCCGTGAGCAGTTCCAACTTTCGGACTATAAGCGTCTGATAGACATCTACAGCTCTACGGCAAAGACCGTTGACGCGCTGATGAAACTGGAACTCCCCAGCGGCGTGGAGGTGGAGATTAAGGTCTAATGCCTTTCTTTAGATACAGAACGAATCTATTTTATTATCGTAAAAAAAGTAATTGAAATGCCAGGATTAATTGGAAGAAAAATCGGAATGACATCCGTTTTCAGT
>CAVJNH010000068.1:0-14895 GCA_963651005.1 Oscillibacter sp. MSJ-31 | reverse complement strand
GATAACTCAATAATGTTCATTTTGCGCCTTTTAGTTGTTAAATTATTCTTTGCAAATATACGGAATATTTTCGGGAAAACCAAATGCAAATAGTTAATATACAATAAAACAAAGAATATGTTAAAGGCCGGGAAATTTGATGCGTCTGCCCTGAAAAGCCTTTTCTTATGATTGCACGGCGGTCGCCAAAATAGTTTCTGACGGTCGTCAAAACATTTTACGGCGGTCGTCAAAACATTTTACGGCGGTCGCCAAACGATTGCATGGCGGTCGCCAAAACATTGAATGGCGACCGCCAAAGAATGTCCGCGCCAGCCTTTTTGAACCATAAAGACCTGCATAATACAAGTTTTTTCACAGACATTATTTGATAAAAATGCTAAGTGACAGCTATGTTCCTTGGTATCTATCTGCAAAAACAGTATATTATTCCTTGAAGTCGAGTGAGAGCTGGCCGTCGCCCAGCAGATTGAAGCTCCTGCGGTGGTAAGGGGTGAGGCCGTAGCGGCGGATGGCCTCGCGGTGTGCCGGAGTGGGATAGCCCTTGTTGGCGTGCCAGGCGTACTGGGGATATTCCTCCGCCAAGTGGTCCATGCAGTCGTCGCGGTAGGTCTTGGCGAGGATGGAGGCTGCCGCGATGCTGAGGTATTTCCCGTCGCCCTTGACGATGGTGGTGTAGGGCAGGCTGCCGTAGGGCTTGAAGCGGTTGCCGTCCACGATGACGGCCTCGGGACGGAGCGTCAGCTGGTCGAGGGCGCGGTGCATGGCGAGGATGGAGGCGTTGAGGATGTTGATGCGGTCGATTTCTCCGGCCGTCACGATGCCCACCGCCCAGGCCAGTGCGTCGCGCTGGATGACCTCGCGCAACAGCCTGCGCCGCCGGTCTGTCAGCTGCTTCGAGTCGTTGAGCAGGTCGTTGTGGTAGTCTTCGGGAAGGATGACGGCGGCGGCATAGACGCTGCCTGCCAGACAGCCGCGCCCGGCCTCGTCGCACCCGGCTTCGGTCTTCCCCGTGTAATAATGGCTTGCCAGCATCTCAGAACATCTTACTGACGCGGCGGATGCCGCTGACCAGGGCATCGACCTCCTCCATGGTGTTGTACAGGGCGAACGAGGCGCGCACGGTGCCGCTGATGCCGAGGCGGTCTATCAGGGGCTGTGCGCAATGGTGGCCGGTGCGCACGGCAATGCCGAGGCGGTCGAGCAGGGTGCCCATGTCGAGCGGATGAATCGAACCCACCAGGAAGCTGACCACCGCATCCTTGCCCTCCTGCCGGCCAAAGAGCCGGATGCCGTCGATGGCGGCCAACTGATCCATGCAGTAGCGGGTGAGCTGCTGCTCGTGCCGGGTGATGTTGTCCATGCCGAGGGCGGACACATAGTCGATGGCCTTGGCCAGTCCGTGGGTGGCCACGTAGTCGGGGGTGCCAGCCTCGAACTTGAACGGCAGGCGTTCGAACGTGGTCTTCTCGAAGCTCACGCTCTCGATCATCTCGCCGCCGCCCTGATAGGGTGGCAGCTGTTCCAGCCATCGCTCCTTGCCGTAGAGCACCCCGATGCCCGTAGGGCCGTACACCTTGTGGCCGCTGAAGGCGTAGAAGTCGCAGTCCAGGTCTTGCACGTCCACGGGGAAATGGGGTGCGCTCTGTGCACCGTCCACCATCACGGGCACGCCGTGTTCATGGGCTATCCGGACCATCTCCTTGACGGGATTCACCGTGCCGAGGACGTTGCTCACCTGCGTGATGCTCACAATCTTGGTGCGTTCGGAGAACAAGGCGGTGAAGTCGTCGAGGCTGAGCTCCCCTTTGTCGTCGATGGGAATCACCCGGATGGCAATGCCCTTCCGGGCTGCCTGCAACTGCCAGGGCACGATGTTGGAATGGTGCTCCATGGTGGAGATGATGACCTCGTCGCCCTCGCCCATGAATGCGTCGCAGAACGACGACACCACGAGGTTCAGGCTCTCCGTGGTGCCCCGGGTGAAGATGATTTCCTCGGTCTTCGGGGCGTGGATGAACCGGCGCACCGTCTCCCGGGCGGCCTCGTGGAGGTCGGTGGCCTGCTGCGAGAGGTAGTGGACTCCGCGATGCACGTTGGCGTTGACGTTGAGATACTCCTCGCGCATGGCATCGAGCACGCAGAGCGGTTTCTGCGTGGTGGCGGCATTGTCGAGATAGACCAGCGGCTTGCCGTACACGGTTCTGGACAGAATGGGGAAATCCCCACGTATCTTGTTGATGTCGTACATATTCCTATTTACAGAGTTTGCAACCTTCACACTTGCTCAGCTCGCCCCGGAAGCGTTTCTCGACGAGATAGTGCAGGCGGTCGCGCAGGGGCTCCAGCTCCATCTTGTCGATGACCTCGTTGATGAAGGCGAACTGAAGCAGCAGTTTCGCCTCCTCCCGGCTCACGCCGCGCTGCTGCATATAGAAGAGGGCGGCATCGTTGAGCTGGCCGACGGTGCTGCCGTGGGCGCACTTCACGTCGTCGGCATAGATTTCCAGCATGGGCTGGGTGAACATACGGGCGGTCGGGGTGGCGCAGAGGTTCCGGTTGGTCTCCTGGGAAACGGTCTTCTGCGCTCCGTGGCGCACCAGTACGCGGCCTGCGAAAGCACCGCGCGCCTCGCCGTCGAGCACGTACTTGTACAGCTCGTTGCTGGTGCAGTGGCCTGCCTGATGGTCGATGAGGGTGTTGTTGTCCACCACCTGGTTCTTGTCGGCAATGACGCAGCCGCTGCAGAAGCACTCCGCGCCCTCGCCCTTGAACACGAGGTCGAGGCGGTTGCGGGTGATGCCGTTGTGCAGCGTGATGACGTTATGGTTGACGCGGCTGCCGGCCTGCTGTCCGATGTAGACGTTGCTGACGCGGCGGTTCCTGATGTGGGTCTCCTCCAGACAATAGAGGTCGAGCCGGGCGTTCTCGCCCACGAAAGCCTCGATGACCTGCGTGGCGAGGAAGTTCCGGTCGTCGGCAGCATGGTCGCAGAAGAGGAACTTGGCCTCCGCCCCCTGTTCCAGGACGAGGAGCACGCGGCGGTTCACCATCAGGTCGACGTCCGACCGGAGGATGTTGATGACCTGCACCGTACGCTCCACTTTGACGTTCCGGGGCACGTAGATGAACAGGCCGTCCTGCGCCAACAGGGTGTTGAGGGCGGTGATGCCGTCCTCGCCGGTCTGCGCCAGCTGCGCGTAGTACTTCGCCACCAGTTCCGGCCGCTCTGCCGCCGCCTTGCCGAGGGAGTCCACGACCACGCCCTCGGGCAGCTCGACCCTCGGCAGGGCCTTGCTGTAGAACGCATCGTTGACCACGAAATAGAGCGAGGTGCTCAGATTGGGCACGTCGCAGCGGAACGCCCGGTAGGGGTCTACGGGAATGTCGAGCCGGTTCAGGTTCAGCCCGTAGTCCGGTTCGAAGAGCGCGTTCATGTCAGTATACCGGTACCGCTCCACCTTCCGGGAGGGGAAGCCCAGACGGCGGAAATCCTCGAAGGCCGCGTCGCGCACCGCATTGAGCACCCCGGCACTATGCGCCCGGATGGCCGCTGCGGAAGTCCGGTACAGGTCCAGATATTGTTGTTCTGCGTTCATGGCTACTCCTTTCCCTCTGCCTCTGCCTTAATCCAGTCGTAGCCGCGCGCCTCGATTTCCTTGGCGAGTTCGGGGCCGGCGGTCTTCACGATTCTGCCGTTGTAGAGCACGTGGACCACGCTGGGTCTGATCATGTCGAGCAGCCGCTCGTAGTGGGTAATGACGATGCACGAGGTCTGCGGGGTCTGCAGCTTGTTCACGCCGTCCGCCACGATGCGCATGGCGTCCACGTCGAGGCCGGAGTCGGTCTCGTCGAGGATGGAGAGTCGGGGCTCCAGCATCGCCATCTGGAAAATCTCGTTGCGCTTCTTCTCGCCGCCCGAGAAACCCTCGTTGACGGAGCGGTTGGCGAGCTTGGCGTCAAGCTCCACAATCTTGCGCTTCTCGCGCATCAGCTTGAGGAACTCGGCGGCGTTCATGGGTTCCAGTCCCTGATACTCCCGCTTGGCGTTGACCGCCGCACGCATGAAGTTGGTCATGCTCACACCGGGAATCTCCACGGGGTACTGGAAAGAGAGGAACAGCCCCTCGCGGGCACGGTCCTCCGGCTTCATGTCCAAGAGGTTCTTGCCGTTGAAGAGGGCCTCGCCCTCGGTCACGGTGTAGAGGGGGTTGCCCGTGAGCACCGCACTCAGGGTTGACTTTCCGGACCCGTTCGGCCCCATGATGGCGTGTATCTCACCGTCGCCGACGGTCAGGTCGATTCCTTTCAATATTTCCTTGCCTGCAATCGTTGCGTGCAGATTCTTTACCTCCAGCATAATCGTATCTATTGCGTATATGTGATTCTAATATAATATGGTGCAGACTCCAAGGTCTGCTCTGTTTACCCGACCGTCCCTTCCAGCGACACGCTGAGCAGCTTCTGCGCCTCGACGGCAAACTCCATCGGCAGCTTGTTGAGCACGTCCTTGGCGTAGCCGTTGACGATGAGGCCGACGGCGGCCTCGGTGGGAATGCCCCGCTGGTTGCAGTAGAAGAGCTGGTCTTCGGAAATCTTCGAGGTGGTGGCCTCATGCTCGAACACGGCCGTGTCGTTGTGGGCATCCATGTAGGGGAAGGTGTGTGCGCCGCAGTCGCTGCCCAAGAGCAGGGAGTCGCAGGAACTGTAGTTGCGGGCATTGTCGGCACTTGATGTGGCGCGCACCAGTCCGCGGTAGGAGTTCTGCGAGTGGCCGGCGGAGATGCCCTTCGAGATGATGGTGCTCTTGGTGTCCTTGCCCATGTGGATCATCTTGGTGCCCGTGTCGGCCTCCTGATAGTTGTTGGTGACGGCCACGCTGTAGAACTCCGCTACGGAGTGGTCGCCACGCAGGATGCAGGAAGGGTACTTCCACGTGATGGCGGAACCCGTCTCCACCTGTGTCCAGCTCAACTTGGAACCGACACCGCGTAGGTCGCCGCGCTTGGTCACGAGGTTGAGGACACCGCCCTTGCCGTGCTCGTCGCCCGGATACCAGTTCTGCACGGTGGAGTACTTTACTTCTGCGCGGTCCTTGACCACGATCTCGACGACGGCGGCATGGAGCTGGTTCTCGTCGCGCATGGGGGCGGTGCAACCCTCCAGATAGGACACGTAGGCATCGTCGTCGGCGATAATCAAGGTGCGCTCAAACTGTCCCGTGTTGCGGGCGTTGATGCGGAAATAGCTGCTCAGCTCCATGGGGCAGCGCACCCCCTTCGGGATGTAGACGAACGACCCGTCGCTGAACACGGCACTGTTGAGTGCGGCATAGAAGTTGTCGCGATAGGGAACTACCGAACCCAGATACTCCTGCACCAAGTCGCCGTGTTCCTTGACGGCTTCACCGATGGAGCAGAAAATCACGCCCTTCTCGCGGAGCTTTTCCTTGAAGGTGGTCTTCACCGACACGGAGTCCATGATGGCGTCGACAGCCGTATTGCCGCTCAACGCCAGCCGTTCCTCCAGAGGGATTCCCAGTTTGTCGAACGTTTTCTCCAGCTCCGGGTCTATCTCCCGGTTCTTCGGCTTCTTGGCCAAAGGGTCGGCATAGTATGAAATCGCCTGATAGTCGATGGGCGGCACGTGGACGTGTCCCCACCGCGGCTCTTGGAGCGTCGTCCAGTAACGGTAGGCTTTCAGGCGGAAGTCGAGCATCCATCCGGGCTCCCCTTTCTTCCGCGAAATCAGGCGCACCACATCCTCGTTGAGTCCTTTCTCTATGACTTCCGTATGGATGTCGGTCGTGAAGCCGAACTCGTATTTCTGTTCGGCCACCTGACGTACCAGTCTATTGTCGTCTCGTTTTTCCATGCTCAGACTTTCTTTTCAGCACCGTCACGGTTTTTTGGCGGCACGGATGAAATAGGCTATCAGCAGCACGTAAGCCACGAACGAGAGCCACTCGCTCAACGGGTTGGCCCACCATGCCGTGTAGTCGAACTGCACGCCGCCGAAGCGCAGCAGGGCACTGACAACACCCATCAGTGCGCCGCCGGCGATGAATCCCGAGGCGATGAGGTTGCCCTTCTCGCCGCGCGCCTTATTCTCTTCCGGACGTTTCGACCGCGTGGTCACGTACCAGTTGACTGCACCGCCGACCAGCAGCGGCACGTTGAGTTCCATGGGGATGAACATGCCGAGGGCGAAGGCCAGTGCCGGAATCTTGCACCAGGTGAGGATGATGGCCAGCACGGCCCCGAGGCCATAGAGCGGCCATGGTGCTCCCGTCTCCGTCATCAGCGGGCCAATGACGGCAGCCATGGCGTTGGCCTGCGGAGCGGCCAGTGCGCCGGAGGTGAAGCCGTAGGTCTCGTTGAGCAGCATCATCACGCCGCCCACCGTGGCGGCACTGACCAGTGTGCCGAGGAATTTCCACGTTTCCTGCTTGCGGGGCTGTGTGCCGGTCCAATGGCCGATTTTCAGGTCGGTGATGAAGGAACCGGCCATGGAGAGTGCCGTGCAGACCACACCGCCCATGATGAGGGCGGCCACCATGCCGCCCGTGCCGTTCAGTCCCACGGCCACCATGACCACCGAAGCCAGGATCAGCGTCATCAGCGTCATTCCCGACACGGGGTTGCTGCCCACGATGGCAATGGCGTTGGCCGCCACGGTGGTGAAGAGGAAGGCGATGACGGCGGTCAGCAGGATGGCCACGACGGCAAAGAGCAGTTCGCCGCTCATCACGCCGAACCAGAAGAAGAGGAAGGTGACGAGCAGGGTGATTGCCGAGGCGATGGCGATGAAGCGCAGGGGCAGGTCGGCCCCGGCCTGACTTTCGTCGGCGGTCTCTTTGGCGACTGCCGGGGTGGGCTTCATGCGTTTCACGGCTCCGATGATGATGTCACGGCTCTTGATGATGCCGATGATGCCGGCCATGGCGATGGCACCGATACCGATGGACTTGCCGTAGCTGGTGAAGATTTGTTCGGGAGACATCTCGCCCACGGCCGTGGTGATGGCGGGGTTCCACTGGTTCAGCACCTCCGTGGGGAAAATCAGTGCCATTCCCGGCACGACAATCCACCAGACGAAGAGCGAGCCCAGCGTGATGATGAGGGCGTAGCGGAAGCCGATGATGAAGCCGAGACCGAGCACGGCAGCCCCGGTGTTGTTCTTGAACACGAGCTTGGCGCGGTCGGCCAAATCGCTGCCGAAGGGAATCATGCGGCTGGTCACGTTCTCGTTCCACCAGCCGAAGGTGGCCACGATGAAGTCGTAGAGACCGCCCACGAGACCGGCCATCAGCAGCGGACGCGCCTGCGAACCGCCCTTCTCGCCGCTTTTCAGCACCTGCGTGGTGGCTGTGGCTTCGGGGAAGGGAAACTGTTCGGCAGGAGCCTCGACGAAGTACCGGCGGAAAGGGATGAGGAAGAGGATGCCGAGCACGCCGCCCAACAGCGACGCGAAGAAGATTTTCAGGAAGTCGGTCTCCATGCCCGGGTACTTGGCCTGCAGGATGTAGATGGCAGGCAGGGTGAAGATGGCTCCGGCCACGACGGCACCGGAGCAGGCTCCGATGGACTGGATGATGACGTTCTCGCGCAGGGCATTGCTGCGCCTGGCGGCGGTCGACACGCCCACGGCGATGATGGCGATGGGGATGGCGGCCTCAAACACCTGTCCCACCTTCAGTCCGAGATAGGCTGCTGCGGCCGAGAAAAGCACGGCCATGAGCACACCCCAGGTGACTGACCACGCATTGACTTCATTCTGTTGTTTCATATCTGTGTTGTCCTATATTTTCTTGCTGATTCGTTCCAACGCCTCCTCCAGCCGTTTGCGCTGGCAGGCGAGGTTGATGCGCACGTAGCCACGGCCGCTCTCCGGGCCGTACATCGTGCCGGGGTTGAGCCACACATGGGCTTCGTCGAGCAGCCGCTGGCAGAGGGCGTCGGTCTCCTCGCCGCCTGCCGACACGTCAATCCACGGCAGGTACGTGCCTTCCATCCGGCACACCTTCCACTGTGGGATGCGGGTCTCGACAAAGCGGCAGAGCCACTGGTAGTTGCCCCAGATATAGGCGTTGAGCTGGTCTATCCAGTCCTCGCTGTCGTTGTAGGCGGCCATGAGGGCCACGTTGCCGAAGGGATTGAGTTCGCACACCTCGTTGATGTTGATGGCCCGGTCCAGCCGTCTGCGCCATTCCGGATTGGCGCAGACGATGTTGGCGGTCTGCAGTCCGGCGATGTTGAACGACTTGGAGGGGGAGTTGAGGGCCACGCAGTTCTGGCGGCAAGCCTCGCTGACGGCGGCAAAGGGCTGGTACTGGTGGCCGGGCATGACGAGTTCGCAGTGGATTTCGTCGCAGATGACCTTGACTCCATGCTTGAGGCAGATGTCGCCCACGCGCTCCAGCTCTTCCTTCGTCCACACGCGCCCGGTCGGGTTGTGCGGATTGCAGAGCAGCAGCACAGTGGACTTCTCTTCGGCACAGCGGCGTTCAAGGTCGTCCCAGTCGATGACGAACGAGTCGCCTTGGCGCAGCAGCACGCTCTCCGACACCTGGCATCCGTTGTTGCGGATGGAGGAGAAGAAGCAGTTGTAGTCCGGCGAGAGCATCACCACCTGTTCGCCGGGCATGGTCAGTGCCTTGATGGCGGCCGAGACGGCCGGCACGACACCGGTGGTATAGAGTATTTCGTCGCGGTGGATGGTCCACTGGTGGCGGCGCTGGAACCACGAGATGACGGCATCGTAGTAGTCGTCCTCCACCAGCGTGTAGCCGTAGATGCCTTGCTTGGCACGTTCCACGACGGCCTCCACGATGGCGGGAGCCACTTCGAAGTCCATGTCGGCAATCCACATGGGGATGATGTCGTCCGAAGCCGCCGAGTCCCACTTCACGCAATGGGTTCCCCGGCGTACGGTCGGTTTGTCAAAATCGTATTTCATCGGATTCTTTCTTTTTCTTTTATCGTTTGCGCGTTTCTATGATGCAGTTGTTGGGCGGCAGCACATGGCTGTTGATGGTGATGCTGCCGATGGAGTCGGCGATGATGTGGCCGGAGGTGGGGTTCTTGATGTTTTCCACATGGCCACGGATGTCGGCCTCCACGGTGGAGTACTCGAAGAGGCGGTCGCAGGCCGCGTCGACGGTGCAGTTCTCCAGCACGAGGCCGTCCACGTAGCAGAGCAGTTGCTCGCCCGAGAGGTGACAGTTGACCAGTCGCACGTTCTTCGAATGCCACGCCAGATACTCGCCGTCGAGCACTGAGTCGTAGACGGTCACGTTCTCACACTCCCAGAACGAGTCCTTGGTGGTGATGCGTGCGTTGCGCACCTCCACGTCGCGGCAGTACTGGAAGATGTACTTCGAGTCGCTCACCAGTCCGTCGACGCGGATGTCGCGGGCGAACATGAAGGGATAGGTGCCGTCGTGGAGGGTCACCTGCTTCAACCGGACATCCTCCACGCGCCAGAACGTCTCGTCGGCATCGGTGATTTCCACGTTCTCCAGCCGCACGTGCTTCATCTCGCGGAAGAACTTCGGCGCGTCGATTTTCGAGTCCGTCATGGTCAGGTTGTCCGTGTACCAGACGGCGGAACGCGATTCGGGAGCGAAATAGCAGTGGTCGATGCGTGCACCGTCCACGTGCCACCAGGGGTATTTGCCGTAGAAACGGCAGCCCGTGGCTTCGATGTTGCGGCATTGCTTGATGGCACTCTCCCCGTCGGTGATTTCCACGTTTTCCAACCGCAGGTCGTGCGTGGCGAACAGCGGACGCTCGCCGCCGAATTGCTTGTCCTTGATCCGTTCCATGAGTGAGCCGGCCTGTTGCGTTTAGAGTTTCTGTTCCACCTCGATTTCGGTGAAGGTCTCGATGACGTCACCCACCAGGATGTCATTGAAGTTGACGAGCGAGATGCCACATTCCAGACCGGTGGCCACCTCTTTCGCGTCGTCCTTGTAACGCTTCAGGGCATCGATGGCCGCGGTGTGCACCACGATGCCGTCGCGGATGACGCGGGCCTTGTCCTTGTTGTGCACCTTGCCTTCGGTCACGAGACCGCCGGCCACCGTACCCACCTTCGAAATCTTGAACACCTGCTTCACTTCAATCTCACCGGTCAGGATTTCCTTCTTCACCTTGTCCAGCATGCCCTCCATCGTCGACTTCACCTCGTCGATGGCATCATAGATGATGGAGTAGGTGTTGATTTCCACGCCTTCGCGCTCGGCCAACCGGCGCGCGTCGGCTGACGGACGCACCTGGAAGCCGATGATGATGGCATCGGAAGCCGACGCCAGCATGACATCGTTCTCGCTGATCTGTCCCACGGCCTTCGAGATGACGTTCACCTGCACCTTCTCCGTGGAGAGCTTGATGAAGGAGTCGCTCAGTGCCTCTATCGATCCGTCGGTGTCGCCCTTGACGATGATGTTGAGTTCGTGGAACTCGCCGAGGGCAATGCGGTGCGAGATGTCGTCCAGTCCAAGGGTCTTGGTGGTGCGGAGCGACTGTTCGCGCTGCAGTTGCGTGCGTTTGTTGGCAATCTCGCGGGCCTCCTGCTCCGTCTCCATCACGTGGAAGGAGTCGCCGGCGGTTGGTGCACCGTTGAGACCCAGGATGATGGCAGGTTCTGCCGGTCCGGCCTGTTCGATGCGCTGGTTGCGCTCGTTGAACATCGCCTTGATGCGGCCGTAGGCTGTTCCGGCAATGACCACGTCTCCCTGTTTCAGCGTGCCGTTGCTCACGAGCACGGTGGAGACGTAGCCGCGCCCCTTGTCGAGCGACGACTCGATGATGCTGCCCGTGGCCTTCCGGTTGGGGTTGGCCTTGAGGTCGAGCATCTCGGCTTCGAGCAACACCTTCTCCAAAAGCTCGTCCACGCCGATACCTTTCTTGGCGGAGATTTCCTGACACTGGTATTTTCCGCCCCAGTCCTCCACGAGGAGGTTCATGTTGGCCAAATCCTCACGGATCTTGTCGGGATTGGCTCCGGGCTTGTCTATCTTGTTGATGGCAAACACCATCGGTACGTTGGCGGCCTGGGCGTGGGCGATGGCCTCCTTGGTGGTGGGCATCACGCTGTCGTCGGCTGCGATGATGATGATGGCGATGTCGGTCACCTGGGCACCGCGGGCACGCATGGCGGTGAAAGCCTCGTGGCCCGGAGTGTCGAGGAAGGTGATTCTACGGCCGTCTTTCAACTTGACGTTGTAGGCACCGATGTGCTGCGTGATGCCTCCGGCCTCGCCGGCGATCACGTTGGTGTTGCGGATGAAGTCGAGCAGCGAGGTCTTGCCGTGGTCTACATGTCCCATGACGGTGACGATGGGGGCGCGGCTGATCAGGTCGTTTTCGTCGTCTTCCTCCTCGGTGATGGCGTTCTGCACCTCCGCACTCACGTATTCGGTGGTGAAGCCGAACTCTTCCGCCACGATGTTGATGGTTTCGGCATCGAGACGCTGGTTGATGCTCACCATGATGCCGATGCTCATGCAGGTGCCGATGACCTGGTTCACTCCGACATTCATCATGGTGGCCAGTTCACTGACGGTCACGAACTCCGTCAGTTTCAGCACCTTGCTCTCGGCGGCCTGCTCGGCAATCTCGCTGTTGAGACGCTCCTGCACGGCATCGCGCTTCTCGCGGCGATACTTGGCGCCCTTCTTGTTCTGGCTCTTTGAGGTCAGGCGGGCCAGGGTTTCCTTCACCTGGCGTGCCACGGCCTCATCGTCCACTTCCAGCGGCTTCTGTGCCGAGCGGTTCTTCTTGTTTCTCTTGCCGCCCTGCTGTCCGTTGGCGGACGGTGCTCCTGCACCGGGACGCTGCTGGCCGCCCTTGTTCTTCTTGCCGTTTTGCTGCTGTCCGCCTTGGTTCTGGTTGGCAGCGGCCTCGATGTCCACACGTCCGCTGCGGATGCGCTCGCGCTTCCTGCGCTCGCCGTTGCCTTGCTGCCCCTTCTCCTCGCGTTCCTTGCGGCGCTCCTCCTTCGATTTCTTTTTCGGACGGGTGCTCTGGTTGAGGGCGCTGAGGTCTATTTTTCCCAGCACGTTGACCTTCGGTGCGTATTTCGCCTCGTTGGGCAGGGTGTAGACTTTGGGGGCGGCATCAGATGTGGATGCGGCAGCGGCTGGTGCAGGTTCGGGCTGGGCCTCCTGCCGCACCTCTTCCTGTTGGGGCTCCGCTTCCTGCCGGACGGGCGGCTCGGCGGCTACGGGAGCGGCGGCGGGCTGAGCCTCCGGCTCCGGTTGCTCTTCCACGACGGGCGGCTCCGGTGTCTGGCTCACGGCAGTGGCCACGGGTGCGGGTTCGCTTTCGGCGGCCTTGGGCTTCTTCCCGACGTGGTCCAAGTCAATCTTGCCAAGGGGCTTGAACTGCTGGCGCTGTTCCAGCAACTGTTCGCCCTTGGTGATTTTCTCTTCGGCCTTTTCCACCTTCTTCTCCTTGGCTTTCTTGGTGAAAATCATCTCGGCCTGCGTCTTCACGGCCTTGTCGCCGCTGAACGCGCCGACCAGTGCCTGATACTGTTCGTCCGAGATTTTGGTGTTCGGGGTCATCTCTTCCTTGACCTCGCCCAGTTCTTTTTTGTTTCTCAGGAAATCAACTGCCGTTTGAAGTCCTATATTCAGTTCCGATAATACTTTGTTTAATCTGACACCCATTAATGTTATTGCTTTACGGTTCTTCTGTATTCTTTTTATTCAAACTCCGCGCGGAGCACGTTGAGCAGGTGGTCAACCGTCTCTTCCTCCAGGTCGGCCTTTTCGATCAGCATTTCACGTGGAGCGTTGAGCACGGCCTTGGCCGTCTCCAGTCCCAGTCCCTTGATGGCATCGATGATCCACTGGTCTATCTCGTCGGAGAACTCGTCGAGGTAGATGTCCTCGTCCTCGTGGTCTGCCCCGTTAGAAACGCGGAACACGTCAATGGTGTATTCTGTCAGCATGGAGGCCAGCTTGATGTTCAGACCGCCCTTGCCGATGGCGAGGCTGACCTCTTCGGGCTGCAGGTAGACTTCGGCCTTGTGCTCCTCGGGGTTGAGGGTGAGACTGGTCACCTTTGCAGGGCTCAACGCACGCGTGATGAAGAGCTGTGTGTTGCTGGAGTAGTTGATGACATCGATGTTCTCGTTGCCCAGCTCGCGGACGATGCCGTGCACGCGGCTTCCCTTGACACCGACGCAGGCTCCTACGGGGTCGATGCGGTCGTCGTAGCTTTCCACGGCCACCTTGGCGCGCTCTCCCGGCATACGGGCCACGCGACGGATGGTGATGAGTCCGTCGTTGATTTCGGGCACTTCGGCTTCGAGCAGACGCTCAAGGAAGACGGGACTGGTGCGCGAGAGGATGATGCGGGGGTTGTTGTTCTCGTTCTGCACCTCCTTGACGATGGCACGCACGGTCTCGCCCTTGCGGTAGTTGTCGTTGGGAATCTGCTCCGACTTGGGCAGGTGAAGTTCGTTGCCCTCGTCGTCGATGAGCAGCACTTCGCGCTTCCACAGCTGGTAGACCTCGGCACTGATGACCTGTCCCACGCGGTCCTTGTACTTGTTGTAGAGCGAGTCGTGCTCCAGCTCAAGGATCTTGGAGGCCAGGGTCTGGCGGAGGTTGAGGATGGCGCGCCGCCCGAACTTCTCGAAACGCACCTCTTCACTCACCTCCTCGCCCACTTCGTAGTCCGGCTCGATCTTCTGGGCTTCGGTCAGCGAAATCTCCTTGTTCTCGTCCTGCACTTCGCCGTCAGCCACCACGATGCGGTTGCGGTGTATCTCCAGGTCGCCCTTGTCGGGGTTGACAATGACGTCGAAATTCTCGTCGCTGCCGAACTGCTTGGCCAGCACGTTACGGAGGCTCTCTTCCAACACGCTGACGAGGGTGGTGCGGTCAATGTTCTTGGTCTCTTTAAACTCTTGAAAGGTCTCGATCATCGACGGACCTTTGACATCTTTTCTTGTAGCCATTTATTTTTTCTTTTTGTTTGTTTGCATCAGAATCCGTGCAGCGGAATCATTTGAAGGTGAGGAGGTACTTGGTGTATTTCACACCGTCCATGTCGAAGGTCTTCTCCACGTCCACCAATACGGGGCGTTTCTTTCCCTCCAGTTTCTGCTTCTCCTTGACGGTCACGGAAAACGACCTCCCGTCGTCGGCCACGGACTGGAGCACGCCCTGGTATTTCTTGCCGTCGTTGGCCAGCACCTCCACTTCCTTTCCGATGTGGTTGACGTACTGCCGGACGACCTTGAAGGGCTGTCCGATGCCGGCGGAACCGACTTCCAGCTCATACTCTCCGAGCTCTTCGCCGAGACGTTCCTGCAGGAAGCGGCTCAATGCCGCACAGTCTTCAATCCACACGCCGTCGGCGTGGTCGATTTCAATCACGATGCGGCCGTCGGGCGTCATGTCCGCGTCCACGAGGAAGTAGTCGTTCTGGCTCAGCCATTCTTCCACGGCGGCCTTTACTGTGTCTTTATCAATCATACACCTTTATTGGTTATTAAAAACAAGAATGAGAGACTCTTGTGCGAGTCTCCCATTCCTCTGAACGGCTGCAAAGGTACGACATTTCCGTCAATCCTGCAAGTATTTCCGATTTTTATTTCTTTTTTCCGACCGAAAAAAGGCCGAAAAAAGGCCGGCACCTGAAAAAGATGCCGGTCTTTCGTTGGTTTTCCTGCTGCTTCACCAGCAGGTTGTCGCCCTCCCGGATGTCGAGGTCGCGCATGCTCTCGCCGTGCACGTGTACCAGCCAGCACGTCCCGTCCACGTATTCCTTGGGGATGGGGGCCAGCTCCGCCGTGTTGTCGGCGTAGCCGTCGGGCACTCCGGCGCGCACCGCGTCGTACAGCGGCACCAGTGTCATCTTGCATCTCCGCGCCTTC
>CAVJNH010000067.1:0-14959 GCA_963651005.1 Oscillibacter sp. MSJ-31 | reverse complement strand
CAGAGACTTGCGTTGCCTTCAACACAACTACTCGTGAGCAGGTGATCATCAACACCTGGTACGGCGGTGAGATGAAGAAGGGTATGTTCTCCATGCAGAACTACTACCTCCCTCTGAAGGGCATAGCATCCATGCACTGCTCCGCAAACTGCGACATGAACGGCGAGAACACAGCCATCTTCTTCGGTCTTTCAGGCACTGGCAAGACCACACTGTCCACTGACCCGAAGCGTAAGCTCATCGGTGACGACGAGCACGGATGGGACGACGAGGGCGTGTTCAACCTCGAAGGCGGCTGCTACGCCAAGGTCATCAACCTCGACAAGGAGAGCGAGCCCGACATCTACGGAGCCATCAAGCGCAATGCCCTGCTGGAGAACGTGACCGTTGCCGCCGACGGCAAGATTGACTTCGCCGACAAGAGCGTGACGGAGAACACCCGCGTGTCCTATCCTATCGAGCACATCGAGAAGATCGTGAAGAAGGTGAACGGCCGCAGCGCAGGTCCCGCCGCCAAGAACGTGATTTTCCTCTCTGCCGACGCTTTCGGCGTGCTGCCTCCCGTGTCCATCCTGACCCCGGAGCAGACCAAGTACTACTTCCTCAGCGGTTTCACCGCCAAGTTGGCCGGTACAGAGCGCGGCATCACCGAGCCGACTCCCACCTTCTCTGCCTGCTTCGGCCAGGCCTTCCTTGAACTGCATCCCACCAAGTATGCTGAAGAGCTCGTGAAGAAGATGGAGAAGAGCGGTGCCAAGGCTTACCTCGTGAACACCGGTTGGAACGGCACCGGCAAGCGCATCTCCATCCGCGACACCCGCGGTATCATCGATGCCATTCTGGGCGGTGCCATCCTGAAGGCTCCCACCAAGAAGATTCCTTACTTCGACTTCGAGGTGCCCACACAGCTGGAAGGCGTTGACACCAACATCCTCGACCCCCGCGACACCTATGCTGACGCAGCCGAGTGGAACAAGAAGGCCGAGGATCTGGCCAGCCGCTTCATCAAGAACTTCAAGAAGTACGAAGGCAACGAGGCCGGCAAGGAACTCGTGAAGGCCGGTCCGAAACTCTAATCGCACCGTCTATCCCTTAGATACAGCCCGTTTCCGCCTTGGAAACGGGCTTTTCCGTCTTGTGCCGTCAGGTGTCTCCCCCACTTTTCTGCACACCGGGACGGCAAACGCCCAAAGCAAAAGAAACCTAAAATATGCCACATTATCATATAATTTACTTAATAAACGCGCCAAACATGACGCTATTTGCAGAATTGTGAGTAAATTTGCACCCAAAATTGAAATATTTCAGATGAAAACACTCGTAAACATCGTATGTATGCTGTTGACCATGGCAGGATTGACGTCGTGTCTGGGCGCTGACGAAGACGATGCCGTCTACTACAACGACGCGGCCATCACCTCCTTTTCCTTGGGCACGCTGAACCGCACGATGCACACCACATCCACCGCAGGCGAGGATTCCACCTATACGACAACCGTCACCGGATCCGACTATACCTTCTGTATCGACCAGATCAACCGCCTTATTTTCAACACCGACTCCCTGCCGCTGGGGACGGATGCCGAAAAGGTGGTGTGCACCATCGGCACGAAGAACAGCGGCGTAGTGGTCTTCAAGAACGTGGACAGCGACACGCTGAAATACTACACTTCGACCGACAGCCTCGATTTCACGCAGCCGCGTGAGGTGCGCGTCTATGCCACCGACGGACAGTCGTATCAGGCATACACCGTCAAGGTGAACGTCCACCAGCAGGACGGCGATGTCTTCGGGTGGACCCGACTGCCGGACTGCAGTCCGTTGGCTGTACTCACCGGCATGAAGGCTTTGACGTTGGGCAAGCGCGTGTTCGTGTTCGGCAGCGACGGCGAGACCACCAAGGGCTTCGCCACCGACGACGGATCCGGGTGGACGGCACTCAGTCCCGATGTCAATATGCTGTGGACTGCCGGAGCCTACCGGCAGACCGTGGCCAATGCCGACTCCATCTATGTGCTCAACGGAGACGTGCTGCTCCGCACGGCAGACGGAAACCGGTGGAACGAAATCGGCAGGACTACCGCCATCACACAGCTCGTCGGGGCCAGCAAGAAGGAACTCTACGGCATGACAGCCGACCACCAACTGATGGTGTCGCGCGATGGCGGACACGAATGGCAGACGGAAACCACCGATGCCGGCACGTCGCTGTTGCCGTCGGAGGCTGTCGCTACCGTATGCTACCCCATGAGCATGGCCGACTCCACCGACTATGTCATCATGGCCGGCAACAGCCCGGCCTATGCCGACGCAGCCGTGGTATGGAGAAAGATAGCGGAATACGGCTACCATAGCGAACCCGGACAATGGGCGTATGTGGAAGTCACCGGCAACCGTTACCGCCTGCCGCAGCTCGACAACCTCGTGTTGATGCCCTACGACGATGGCGTGCTGGCCGTCGGTACCATGAACGGAAACTTCACCACCGTGTACCAGTCGCGCGACAACGGCATCACATGGAAAAAGAACAAATACTACCAGTTGCCTGACGGCTTCGACACCAGTGTCACCCGCTTCGCCGCCACATCCGACGGAGTGAACCTCTGGCTGTTCGGCGGAAAGAACGGCGAGGTGTGGCGCGGACGGCTGAACCGGCTGGCGTGGTAGGAAAAAAGACGTGGTCTTTGAAAAAGATAACGCAGACACTGGTTCTTCTGGCACTGGCCGTCCCGGCCACTGCACAGGAAGCCCCCGAATACCGGGCCGAGATAGGCGGGGGTGTCGGACTGGTGGCCTACGAGGGCGACTTCAACGGCAATCCGCTGCGCAACCAGCAACCCATGCTGACCGCCGTGGGACGCTACCGCCTCAACCCGCGCATGGCCGTGGCCGCCCATGTCAGTTGGGGGCAGTTGAGAGGGTCGTCGGCAGATGCACACACCAGCTATCCGCTGCCGGAACAGACGCGTTTCAAGCACGCGGTGGTGGATGTCGGCGGACGGTATGAATACCATTTCTGGCCCTACGGCACAGGAAAGGAATATCGGGGAGCGCAACGGCTCACACCTTATATATATATAGGTGTCGGAGTCACGGTCGCCAACCCGGGATCAGCCGTGACGGCACTCAACGTACCGATAGGCGGCGGAGTGAAGTACAAGATGGGCGACCGGTTCAACGTGGCTTTGGAGTGGACTGCCCATTTCACGGCCAGTGACAGGCTCGACGGTGTGGCCGACCCCTACGGCATCAGGAGCAGCGGACTCTTCAAGAACACCGATGGCTACAGTCACCTGCAGGTCTCGCTGACCTACGATATTTGGAAGAAATGCAAAACGTGTAACAACGACATATAAACAACGGACGATGAACAGACAACTGGATATGACACACATCCCCAGACACATTGCCATCATCATGGACGGCAACGGACGGTGGGCGCAACAGCGGGGCAAGGATCGCAGCTACGGCCATCAGGCCGGTGTGGATGCCGTCCGGTGCATCACCTCGGAGTGTGTCCGGTTGGGTGTCAAGTATCTGACGCTATACACCTTCTCCACCGAGAACTGGAACCGTCCCGCCGATGAGGTGGCCGCCCTGATGGGGCTGGTGCTCACCTCGCTGGAGGACGAGATTTTCATGAAGAACAACGTGCGCTTCCAGGTCATCGGCGATATGTCGAGGATGCCCGCCGCCGTGCTGCAGAAGCTCCGCGAGACGGAGAATCATACCGCCGGCAACACGGCCATGACCATGGTGGTGGCCTTGAGCTATTCGTCGAAATGGGAAATCACCAAGGCCGTGCGCGACATTGCCGCCGAGGTGAAGCAGGGCATCTTGTCGGTGGACGACATCGACGACACGACCGTCAGCCAGCATCTGGAAACCCGGTTCATGCCCGACCCGGAACTGCTGATACGCACGGGCGGCGAACTGCGCATCTCCAACTACCTGCTGTGGCAGATTGCCTATTCGGAGCTGTACTTCTGCGACTGCTTCTGGCCCGACTTCGACGAGGCCGCACTCCACGAGGCCATTGCCAGTTACCAGCACCGCCAACGCCGTTTCGGAAAGACCGGGGCACAGGTGGAGCACGAAGAAAAATAACAATGGAAACAATTACAAAAGTGAAACATATATTCAACAACAACAAGTTGGCGGACACGGCAAAGGCTCTCATGGCCCTTTGCATCCTCAGCTTCCTTCCTGCCGTCGGCAGGGCACAGGATGTGATTGCCAATCCCGAAATCTCCTATACCGGCACGCCGCGCGTGTGCGAGATTGGCGGCATCGCCGTGAAAGGCGTGGAGGGCTATGAGGACTATGTGCTGACCGGACTGTCGGGACTCTCCGTCGGACAGGTCATCAGCGTTCCCGGTTCGGAAATCACAGATGCCGTGAAACGCTATTGGCGTCACGGCCTGTTCTCGAAAGTGGCCATCACCGCCGACTCCATCGTAGGTTCCAAAGTCTACCTCTGCATCCATCTCGGAACGCGGCCTCGCGTCAGCCTCATCAACTACAACGGCGTGAAGAAGAGCGAGCGCGAAGATTTGGAGAACAAGCTGGGCATTATGAAGGGCAACCAAATTACGCCCAACATGATAGACCGTGCGAAGATTCTGGCCAAGCGTTACTTCGACGACAAAGGCTATAAGAATGCGGAAATCAACATCCAGCAGCGCGACGACGTGTCGAACAAAGACCAGGTGATTCTTGATGTCAACATCGACAAGAAGGACAAGATGAAGGTGCGCAGCATCATCATCGAAGGCAACGACAAACTGGCCAGAAAGAAAATTACGGGTTCGTTCTTCAAGAACGGGGCTTTTGCCAAAATCCATGAGGCCGGCAAGTTCAGGAACCTGTTCAAGGCCAAGAAGTTCACGCCGGAGCGTTACGAGACCGACAAGAAGAACCTGATTGAGAAGTACAACGAACTGGGCTACCGCGATGCCGTCATTCTGGAAGACTCGGTGTGGAACGTCGACGAGAAGCACGTGAATGTCTACCTGAAGGTGGACGAAGGGCAACGCTACTACATCCGCAACATCGAATGGGTGGGAAACTCCGTGCTCACCAGCGACTTCCTCAACAACGCCCTGGGCATGAAGAAGGGTGATGTGTACAACCAGAAACTGATGGACAAACGCCTGAGGGAAGACGACGATGCCGTGGGCAACTACTATTGGAACAACGGTTACATCTTCTATCAGCTCGACCCCACCGAGGTCAACATCGTGGGTGACTCCATCGACCTGGAGATGCGCATCACCGAGAACCAGCAGGCACACATCAATGCCGTGCGCATCTACGGCAACGACCGCCTCTACGAAGAGGTGGTGCGCCGCGAGCTGCGCACCAAGCCGGGCGACCTCTTTTCAAAGGATGCCGTGATGCGTTCCGCACGCGAAATCGGAAACATGGGATATTTCAATCCCGAGACCATCAACCCCGATGTCAAGCCCAACTATGATGACGGGACGGTGGACATCAACTGGGAACTGGAACAGAAATCGAACGACCAGCTGGAGTTCTCGCTGGGATGGGGACAGACGGGTGTCATCGGCCGCATCGGTATCAAGCTCAACAACTTCTCCATGCGCAACCTGTTCGGAAAGAACAAGATGCACCGCGGCATCATGCCTATCGGCGACGGTGAGCAACTGTCGCTGTCGTTGCAGACCAATGGCCGCTACTACTCCTCGCTCTCCACGGGATACAGCACCGGATGGCTTGGTGGAAAACGCCCGAATGCGTTGAGCCTCAGTGCCTTCTTTTCGAAGCAGAGCGACATCTCCAGTAGCTACCGTAACAACAGCTACTACTCCAACTATCTCAGCTATATGTACGGCTACGGATCCTACAACGGTTACAGCTACAACTACGAAGCCATGCTCGACGACGACAAGTATATCGAGATGTTCGGCGTGTCGCTGGGGTGGGGCAAACGCCTGCGCTGGCCTGACGACTACTTCCAGCTGTCGATGCAACTGGCCTATACGCGCTATATGCTGCGCGACTGGAGCTACTTCATCATCAACAACGGTAACTGCAACAACATCAACCTCGGGTTGACCCTTTCGCGCACCTCCATCGACAACCAGCTCTTCCCCCGTCAGGGTTCGGAGTTCTCGGCCTCGGTACAGATTACGCCGCCCTGGTCGCTGTTCGACAACAAGGACTACTCGACGCTGGCCACCAACCGCTACGCTGCGACCTACGAAGACGAGCTGCAGGAGAAATACCGCTGGATAGAATACCACAAATGGAAATTCAAGTCGAAGACCTACACCGCGCTGACCAGCGGACAGAAGTGTTTCGTGCTGATGACGCGCGTGGAACTCGGCTTGCTGGGTTCATACAACAACGACAAGAAGTCGCCCTTCGAGACCTTCTACGTGGGTGGCGACGGCATGAGCGGTTACTCCACAGGCTACGCCGAGGAGACCATCGGTCTGCGCGGTTACGAGAACGGTTCGGTGTCCAACACCGCCGCCTACTTGGCCGGGACGAGTGCCTACTATAATGCCTACGCCTACGACCGTTTCACGCTGGAGCTTCGCTATCCGTTCATGCTGGGCAACACCACCATCTACGGACTCGGCTTCCTGGAAGGCGGTAACGCATGGGTGGACACCAAGAAGTTCAATCCCTTTGACATGAAACGCTCGGCCGGTCTCGGTGTCCGCATCTTCCTCCCGATGGTCGGCATGATGGGTATCGACTGGGCCTACGGTTTCGACAAGGTCTACAACAACGGCAGCTACCAGAAGGGCGGCAGCCAGTTCCACTTCGTTCTCGGACAGGAATTCTAACCAACAAACAACAGAAAGGAAACGGTTGATATGAAGAAAGAATGTAAGACAATGGGCAAGACCCTGTTGGCGGCTCTGGCCGTCAAAGCCCTCATCGTGGTGGCCGCCTTGATGCTGGTGCCACAGAAGGCCGGTGCACAGAAGTTCGCACTGCTGGACATGGACTACATCCTGAAGAACATCCCCGCCTATGAGCGTGCCAATGAGCAACTGTCACAGGTTTCCAAGAAATGGCAGGCTGAGGTGGAGGCGGTTCAGGCCGAAGCCCAAAGCATGTACAAGAACTACCAGCGCGACGTGGTGTTCCTCTCGGAAGAGCAGAAAAAGGAACGGCAGGACTCCGTGATGCAGAAGGAACGCGAGGCTGCCGATCTGAAAAAGAAATACTTCGGTCCCGAGGGCGAACTCTACAAGAAGCGCAACGCCCTGATAGGCCCCATCCAGGAGATGGTCTACAACGCCGTACAGGATGTGGCCGACTCGCGGGGCTACCAACTGGTGCTCGACCGCGCCAGCGATGCCGGCATCATCTACGGTTCGCCGCGCATCGACATCTCCGACGACGTGTTGTCGCGTCTGGGCAGCAGCCGCTGACCCGGCAAAGATCAAGAAACAATAACAACTAAATAAACAAACAGACCAATGAAAAAAATTTTTTTGATGTTGCTGGTGTTTGCCCCTTTGGCAACATTCGCACAGAAGTTCGGACACCTCAACACCCAGGAAGTCATTCAGGCCATGCCGGAGTTTACCAAGGCCCGCACCGAGATTGAAGCACTCACCAAGCAGTATGAGGCTGACTTGAAGAGCATGCAGGAGGAGTTGCAGAAGAAGGCCGAGGCTTTCGAGAAGGAACAGTCCACCCTGCCCGAGAACATCAAGCAGCGCCGTGAGCAGGAGCTTCAGGAGATGTACCAGAAAATCCAGCAGAGCTATCAGGACAACCGTCAGGCTCTCGACAAGGCACAGAGCGAGAAGCTGCAGGCTATCAACGCCAAGGTGCTCGAAGCCATCAAGTCCGTGGGTCAGAGCGGCGGCTACGTCTATATCATGGATGTGCAGGGCGGTGTTCCCTACATCAGCACGACCCTGTCCACCGACGTGACAGCCCAGGTGAAGACCAAGCTCGGACTGAAATAAACAAAAGCACAGACACCGGCAAGAAAGCAAAAAGTAACAGCGAACATGATGAAAAAGATGATGATTGACAGCATGGTAAGAAGTGCGGTAAAACGGGTTCTTCCTTTTTGCCTTTTTGCTTTCTTGCCGCTATCCGTTTCCGCCCAGTCTTCCACGGGGGACAATCCCTTGCGTTACGGCTATATGAGCTATGACTCCGTGCTCCACAGCATGGCCGAGTATGCCGCCGTCGAAGCCAGCATGACGCAGTTGGCCGGGCAATACACGGCCGAGCAGAAACGGGCAGAGAACGAGTTCAACCAGAAATACGAGGAATTTCTCGACGGACAGCGCGAGATGCCGCAGTCCATCCTGCAGAAGCGGCAAAGCGAACTACAGGAGTTGCTCGACCGCAACATCGCTTTCAAGAAAGAGAGCCAGAAACTCCTCGCGAAGGCCAGAGCCGAGGCTGAGGCTCCCCTCCGCCAGCGCATTGCCGAGGCCATGGGAAACGTCGGCATGGAGCGCGGACTGGTGTTCATCGTCAATACCGACCACCAGCCGTTGGCCTGGACGCATCCCGTCATGGCCGTTGACGTGACCAGTGCCGTCATGGCCAAACTGAAATAAGGCCCGTTTGCCATGCTTCCCAGTGCTCCCGGCCCGATCGGCATCTTCGACAGCGGCTATGGCGGACTCACCATCCTGCATGGCATCCGCCAGTTGCTTCCCCAGTACGATTTCCTCTACTTGGGCGACAATGCCCGTGCGCCCTACGGCACACGTTCGTTCGATGTGGTCTATGAGTTCACGCGTCAGGCCGTGGTACGCCTCTTCGAGCGCGGTTGCCAACTGGTCATTCTGGGGTGTAACACGGCATCGGCCAAGGCTCTGCGCACCATCCAGCAGAAAGACCTGCCGCAACTGGACAGCAACCGGCGCGTGCTGGGCATCATCCGTCCCACGGCGGAAGTGGTGGGCACGCTGACCAAGACGCGCCATGTGGGCATCTTCGCCACGGAGGGTACCATCAAGAGCGAGAGCTATACGCTGGAAATCCATAAGTTCTTCCCCGACATCCAGGTGTCGGGCGTGGCGTGTCCGTTCTGGGTGCCGCTGGTGGAATACAACGAGGCGGACTCGCCCGGTGCCGACTATTTCGTGAAGAAGCGCATCGACCAACTGCTGCGCCTTGATGCCGACATCGATACCGTCATCCTCGGCTGCACCCATTACCCGATTCTCCTGCCCAAAATCAACAAGTTCATCCCCCGTGGGGTGCGCATCGTCTCTCAGGGGGAATATGTGGCAAGGTCGCTCCAACAGTATTTCGTGCGGCACGCGGACATGGAGCGGCGCTGCACCAAAGGGGGACAGGTGCACTATCTGACCACCGAGAACCCGGAACGTTTCAAGGAGTCGGCCCAGCTTTTCCTCCACGAACCGGTGGAGGTGGAAAACATCGCGTTGGGGTGACCCCGCGACAGTTCCCATCGTTTCATCCGTAAAGCATCGACAATTATGCAAGAAACCAGACAGAACAAAATCGCACGCCTGCTCCAGAAGGAGCTGAGCGTGATTTTCCAGCAACAGACCCGTGCCATGCACGGCGTGATGGTCAGCGTGACGCAGGTGCGTGTCAGTCCCGACCTCGGCATCTGCACCGCCCACCTCAGCATCTTCCCCAGCGAACGCGGAGAGGAAATCATACAGAACATCAACAAGGCCAAGGGGCAGATCCGCTACGAACTGGGCACGCGGGTGCGCCATCAACTGCGCATCATCCCCGAACTGCGTTTCTTCATTGACGACTCGCTCGACTACATCGACCGCATCGACCAGTTGCTCAAGCAGTAAACCGTCCGTTTCTCCCTGTCTTGTAAAAGTCCGCACGTCGCCATGAATTTCCCGTTCTACATCGCCAGAAGGTATCTCTTCTCCCGGAAATCCACCAACGCCATCAATGTCATCAGCGGCATCTCGGTGGTGGGTGTGGCCGTGGCCTCCATGGCCATGGTGGTGACGCTGAGCGTGTTCAACGGTTTCCACGACATGGTGGCCTCGTTCTTCACCCAACTCGACCCGCAACTGAAAGTCACTCCGGCCAAGGGCAAGACCGTGCGGAGCGACGACCCGGTGCTGACGGCCATCCGTCGGTTGCCCGAGATTGACGTGGCTACCGACGTGCTGGAAGACCAGGCGCTGGCCGTCTATGGCGACCGCCAGCAGATGGTGATACTCAAGGGCGTGGACGACAGTTACGACCGGCAGACGCACATCCGTTCCACGCTGTTGGGCGATGGTGAATATGCCCTCCATGCCGCCGACATGAGCTACGGCATCCTCGGACTGGGCGTGGCCTATCAGCTCGGCACCGGCTACACCTACCGTGACCCGTTGAAAATCTATGCGCCACGGCGCGAAGGCCAGTACAACACGGCCAATCTGCAGGCCGGCTTCGTGGAGGACGAATTGTATTCTCCCGGCGTGCTCTTCAGCATCAAGCAGGGCAAGTACGACAAACGCTATATCATCACCGCCATCCAGTTCACGCGCCACCTCTTCGACCGCGAAGGAGAGGTCTCCTCTCTGGAACTCCGGCTGAAGCCCGGCAGTGATTTTGATAGGGTGAAGGCCAAGGTCGTGCAGACGGCAGGGGCGCGCTTCGTGGTACGCGACCGCTATGAGCAGCACGACGACTCCTTCCGCATCATGAAGATTGAGAAGCTCATGGCCTACATCTTCCTCACCTTCATCCTTGTCATTGCCTGCTTCAACATCATCGGCAGCCTGTCCATGTTGATGATAGACAAGCGCAACGACGTGGTGACGCTGCGCAACCTCGGAGCCAGCAACCGACAGATCATCCGTATCTTCCTCTTCGAGGGCCGCATGATTTCCGCCATCGGTGCCGTCATCGGCATCGTCGTCGGTCTCCTGCTCTGTTGGCTACAACAGCAGTACGGACTGCTCCGCTTGGGTTCGAGCGAAGGGTCATTCGTGGTCGATGCCTATCCCGTCAGCGTCCACCTCTGGGATGTCGCTGTCGTCTTCGTCACCGTTCTTGCCGTAGGCTTCCTCAGCGTCTGGTATCCTGTCCGCTATTTCGCCAAACGTCTGCTTGACTGACGCATCAGTGCGCCACCAGACCGCCGTCCACCAGATAATGTCCTCCCGTGCAAAAGCTCGAAGCGTCGGAGGCCAGGAAATAGACCATTTCCGCCACTTCCTCCGGACGGCCTACGGAACCTCTCGCATACAGGGCATTCTCCTCACGCCAGTAGTCGTCGATGCTGCAATGGTTCTCCTTGGCGAACTTCTCGAACAGGTGGTCTACCAGAGGCGTATGAATGGTGCCGGCACAGACGGCGTTGACCCGGATGTTTTTCGGGCCGAGGTCGATGGAAAGGCTTCGGGTAATCTGCCCCAACGCACCTTTGGTCAGTCCGTAGCCGAAGCTGTGTGCTTTGCCGACGAACCACTGGTCTGAGGCATTGATGACCACCGTGCCGCCTCCTGCGCGGATGATGTGCGGCACCGCCTCGCGGAGCGTGTTCACCGTGCCGTAGATGTTGGTCTGGATCATGAGGTCCAGTTCCTCGTCCGAGATGTCCAGCAGGGTGTTGCACCGGTGGATGCCGGCATTGGCCACCACGCTGTCCAACTGGCCGAACCGTTGTACGGTCGCCTCGACGGCACGGCGGATGTCCGCCCGGTTCCGGGTGTTGCCCGGCACGAAGATCAACTGTTGCGGACGGTTGATTTCCTCCATCCGTTCATGGGCCGCCTCCTCATTGATGTCCATGAACCCTACATTCCATCCCTGTTGGATGAATTTCTTGACCGAAGCGGCACCGATGCCGGTGGATCCGCCTGTGATGAATACTGTTTTCATGCTTGTATCTCCTTGTTTTAGTGTCTGTCACTGGTTCCCAATCAAACTTTCTGATTCCGGATAACGGGACAAAGGTACAAATAAAAACCGAAAACACCCTCCTCCCGGAGAAATATTTTCTTCCCTGCGCTCAGCATGGTCGTTTGTCCGATTACAGCAGACGGTTCTTCTTCAAAATCCGCTTGCATGACAAGATTGCTGCCTGTATGGTATATTGATACAAAATATGCCATTTTTAAGAAAAGAATCGAATATTTCGCTGTTTTACTTGCAAATATGGCGGTTTTTTGGTAAATTTGCGCACGGGAATAGTAATCCGACAGAACGGGAAAACAATATGAACGCTCAAATTTCGGCTTACGTTCTTTCATCGTACAAATAAAACGATATAAAAACAAGTAAAATGAATTAGTGATGATACAGGAGATAAGAATAAAGAATTACCTGTCATTTCGAGACGAGGTTATTCTTAGTTTTGAGGCCACCAAAGACACTGCATTTGAGGAATATCAAGTTGTAGATGTCACCCCCAAAATGCGCTTGTTGCGTTTCGCTCTTATTTACGGAGCTAACGCCAGTGGAAAGTCAAACCTGTTGAAAGCAATGGATTTTTTACGTGGCTTTTGGTTCGACAAAAAGTCTGACCTTGATGAAAAGACAGGCGTGGTGCCTTTCTTGTTGGACACGGAAACGCCAAGCGATCCGTCTGAGTTCAACATCAAGTTCTTTATTGGCGACAAGAGGTATTGGTATGTTCTGGTCTTGGACGACAAGCAAGTAATAAATGAGGATTTGTACGTATACAATTCAGTACAGCCCTCGCTTGTATTCAGCAGAGAATTGGACGGCACAGCTTCACTTGTTAAACTGAACGCCAGTTTGGTTAAGGCGAATGCGACAATCGTAGAGCAGTTGAATGTGAAATGTTTGCCCAATATGTCTTTTTTTGCAGCAAGAAACCAAGTGAATTGTTCTTTGGCATACATAGACGATGTGCGTGACTGGATGAAAAATAATATGATGCCAATCATAGAGCCAGGAACAAGAATGTTTGAGTATGCAGGAAAACAGATGGAAAAAAATGCAGAGTTGAAGGCATATATCCTCGATTTTGTACATAAGGCAGACTATAACATCACTGATGTATACACTGAAAGGGAAAAAGTTCCCATTCCGGACTTTGTCAAAGCGTCAATAATGGAAGATAAAGACCTTTCTGAAAAGACAAAGGAAAAAGTTCTTGCAGACAATGCCCTTGAAAGACTACGTACTGATTTTCAACATACAGTTAGAAACGAACGCGGAGAAGAAAGTTACAGATTGCCAAACTCGCTTCAAAGCGAAGGAACCAAACGAACCTTTGGCATAGAGGCAGCAATCTATGAGGCACTAAAAACAAACGGCATCTTACCAATAGATGAGATAGAATCATCATTGCATCCTGAACTGGTAGAATTCATCATAGAAAAGTTTCTGAAGGAGAAAAACAGAAGTCAGTTAATTGTAACATCACATTACGATCCTTTGTTGAATACAGTGGACGACCTTATCAGAAAAGATTCGGTGTGGTTTACAGAGAAAGAAGAAGATGGCCACACAACGCTGTATTCATTGACAGACTTTAAAGGACTGTCAAAAATTTCCTCTTTTCAGAAGTCTTACAGGAATGGAGTATTCGGAGCATTACCCAACATTCACGATTAAAGGTATATGGCAAGAAAAACTGCAACCATCAACAAAAAGCCTGAGAGAGCTGTAATCATAGGAGCCGGTATTACAGAGAAATACTATTTTTCTCATTTGCAGTCTCTTTACGACCTCAAAGTCAAAATACGACCAAGGTATTTTGGCAATGAAAACATTTCCACATTGGAGAAACTTATAAAACAGGTACTTGACAATGAGGGGTTGGCTATTGTGGTGTTTGATGCAGATGTTTCATCGTGGAACACTACAGAGTCCAAAAGACTTCAAGATTTGAAGCGGAAATATGACAAGAATGGGCGTGTCATATTATGCGACAGTATGCCTTCTGTTGAATTTTGGTTCTTGATACATTTCATAAGCACTAATAAATTCTATGGAACATCAAAAGCTGTGATACAAGAATTGGTAAGGTATATTCCAAAGTTCGATAAGGCAGAGCCTTTCCTTTCCTCCATCAAATGGGTAGAAGAAATGTGTAAAGATGGCAAGTTTGAAAATGCTTATGCGAGGGCTAAAAAATTTGGAATGGATGGAGAGTCCTACAGCAATATATGGAAGGCAATAGAGTATTTAGTGACGATAAACAAATAACTTGGTACGATTTGAAACGAAGGGAAAGTCTGTTACTACTCAAGTTATTCTTTAACCGTCACTAAAAAGCGATTTGGGTGTGGCAAGGAGCTGCGAACTTCTGATACGCCACCCGACCCCTGAAATCGTTTCACTCGAGTGAATCGATCAAATCACTCGGGTGAATCGATCAATTCACTCGAGTGGCGGTTTTTCACCCCTCATTCCAGCAACCCTCCGGCATCGGCCAAATCAAACCTCAACATTCCGGCGAGTTGCAGGAAATAGTCATTCGACCAAATGTCCAGTTCCTTCGGATTGCGAACGAAGGGCAGCACATCGGCTTTCACTTGGTTGATGTCGGCAGTGGCAAACCGCTCTTTGAGCCTTTCGAGGAAAGCATCCTTGCCGATTTTCTCGTCGTTGAACTGCACGACACGCTCTCGCAAATGGGAGAAGTCCAAAGGTATGCCTTGACGGATGTACCACTCGAAGTCGTACCAGTCGCGCCCTTTCACTCGGTTTTTCCACTGGCGATAAACCAAGGCGTGCATCTTCCCTGCAAAAAGGCAGGAAGGGGTGAAGCAACGCACCATGAACGACTCCGGAAGCAGCAACAGCTTTTGTTCCGTAGCGAATTTCAATGGCGGTTGTGTATCCACCTCTATCTTTATCTTGATGGACTTTTCCGTCTGAAAGGTCACATCATACACGTCGGTGTTGTCTTTCAGAAACGCTGATTCCACTTTGCCAAAGTTCTTCTTGTCCTTCTTCTTGATTTCCACCTCTCTGCCCACCATGGCAAACTCGTCTATGATAGGCTGGAAGTATTGTGTGAAGTCGAAGTCGG
>CAVJNH010000066.1:0-15127 GCA_963651005.1 Oscillibacter sp. MSJ-31 | reverse complement strand
AATTGTAAGGGTCTTTGAATATGTAGCGAGCCAAGTCTGACTGAGGAGGTGGCAAAGTCTGTTCAAAGTTGTTGATAGCATGTCCCTTTGTATGGATATATCCATTGTCGATCTGAAGGAGCATCACATCGCGACTCCACCCGTTCTGTGCGGTTTCCGTTATATAGTAGGCACGTTGGGCTTCGTCTTTTACCTTTGAAAGGAGGGATATATGATGATACCAAGTAATTTGTGCAAGTGGAACTTGCACAAACTCCTTGCTTTCACTCTCTAATTTTGCAAGTGTCGCTTGCAAAATTGGCAGCTCCTTTAATTTTGCAAGTGGCACTTGCAAAAATGGGAAATTTGGATATTGCATAGCGAAACTCTTCATGTATCCAAGGTTGCGTTTTGAGTAACCACGGTCATCTGGATAACGAGATATTAAATCCTTAGACAGTTGCTCTATAACCTGTTTGCCCCAGCCTTCCTGCTCTTGCTTTTGCAATATACTTTCCCCTATATTCCAATATAGCGACAATGTGCCCATATTGACACTGATAGCCGTTTTCAACTTTGCAGTGTCAATCAGATGTTCTATGTCCTTGCGCCATTCTGCGTAGCCATCTGGCAGCAGGTCTGTATTTGTTTTAATTATTTCATTCATATCTTTATTCCTTTCCTACATGGCTATCAAAGCGGAGACTTTCAAGCTGCTTCATGATTTCATCTTCTAAACGATGACTCTCCATGAATTGTTGCGTAAGCGTAGTTTTATAATTATTCATTCGCTTGTTGAACTCCTCTTCCGTAATATCTACATAATCTATCTTGATGTCAAAGTATTGACCTGCGGAAAGGCAGTATCCTTTCTCCTTGATTTCATCGTAGGTCACAGCAACAGAGAAGTCATCTACAGCTTCCTTGTTTTGGAAAGTGTTGACAATCTGGTCAACCTCGAAATCACGCAAACGGCGCTTTTGGTTGTTCCCTTCTTTATACTTTTCGCCCAACTTACTCGCATCAATAAGAATTACCTTATCACTCTTTGCCGACTTGTCAAAGAACAGCACGGAGACATTTGTGCCTGTGGTGGCAAACACATCTGGTGGCATAGACACACAACCATATACCCATTTTTCATCGACGATGCGTTGGAGTATACGCTTCTCAATACCACTCTTGGCATCAATGAAGCCTGTGGGAATGACAATAGCGCCCTTGCCGTTAGGTTTCAGCGAGTTGAGCAGATGCTGGATGAAACAAGTATAAATTGCCATCTTAGGCTTCATCGGATCAACTTTCTTCACAGAGTTTGGTACTCCTGCCCAAAAGCGAATAGTATCTGACGCCAAGGTATCACGATATTCTGGGAAGTCGAGTTTGAAAGGAGGATTGCTAACAATGAAGTCGAACTTGCGTAATACTCCATTGCTTTCCTTGTGAGAAGGTTCTGTCAAGGTGTTACCTTGTACCACATTCGGCAAAGACGCAGCAAAGTTGTTGAGAATCAGATTTAATCGAAGCATTTCTGATGACTTCTCGGAAATATCTTGTGAGAAAATTGTACATCGCTCTTCACCAATCTGATGAGCAAGAGCCATAAGCAATGTTCCTGTACCTGCGGATGGGTCATAGCAAATGATACCTCGTAAGTCAGAATTGTCTCCCACCAAAAGGCGTGCCATCACTTGGGCGATGGCACGAGGAGTGTAGTACTCAGCATATTTGCCACCACCAGCATTATTGAACCCTTTAAGTAAATGCTCGAAAATGCGAGAGAAGAAATCATATTTCTCCGTAAAAACATCCTCGAAATTGAAAGATGCAACATTACGCATTAATGACTTGGCAAATTCATCACGCTTTTGGGTATCTGTAACGTATGTGGTCAAAGGGAAGAATATATTCACTTTACTTTTTCCAGATGTAGTAACAGAGAATGTCTGCGAATTGAGGGTTGCTATATCTACCAACGTGGCATCAAGCAAGGTAGAAAAGTCTCCCTTGGTTGAAGAGTTGTAAAGGTGTGAGAGGGTGTGTTCTGGCTTTAATCTTGGCACAGAAGCAGGAAGGTAGCTGAACAAGTCTTCTACCTCTTCTTCGGAAAATGTATCATATTCCGCATCCCACTTCTCAGCCTTGGAAAGGCGTTCACCATACATTTTATCACGCTTGGCTTCATAACCAAACTTGTCATTGAAAAATTTATAGAGGAACATTTCTGTTACAATCTTGTACTCGCTTCCTGTTCCTGCGAGTCCAAAAGCACCTGTTGTTCCTTTCAGGGAGTCGATGAGGGCGATGGTTGCCTCAGATATATTGATGTCGCTCATGTTGTTGTTAATATGCGTAATTATGTTGTTGTAAATATTCTGTAGTGATGAGGTCGTTGATGTACTTGCGGTCCTTTATGTCAGCACGTATATTCATATCCAACAGTTCCTTTCCAATGATAGCCAAAACATCTTGTTGAAAAGCAGGCTCATTGTCAAGAATGTTGATGTCGAGGAATATCATATGGTCAATACCCTCCTTCATCTTAGCCAAGTTCTCTGCAACCTCATATTCCTGCTTAGAGATGATAGGTCGCTCACGATGTTGGTTCTGCTCTTCGATACATTTGTGGATGCGAACAAATCGCTCATCACCTTTATACTTTCGCTTTAACGTGTTGTTGCGGCGATTGATTTCTCTAATTTTCTTCATCACAGCATCCATATACTGAATACTTGCCTTGGCTTCTTCTGTGCTTTGCGGCACAAAACCCTTTTTACGGAAGTACTCGCGGAACTCATTGGCAAGAAGCACATACTTCTCCTCCTTGGTATCGAAGTTTGCCTCAAACTCTGCTTGTACTCGTTCGCAACGTTCCTTGATGTCATTGACGATGATACGTAATTCCTCGGTTAGTCCTTTCTTAAACTCGAACTCCAATTCAGACAATGCCACATTTATGATGCCAGAAACATCAGCCTTATGCTCTGTATTTTCAAGGAGATTGACACGTTCAATGCGGTGGCTAACCTCTGTAATGAGAGTTGGGATGGAACCCATAGACAATGAAGCCAACTTGTGTTTGGTTTCTTCGTCACCGAAGGAGCGTACTTGGTTGACAATAGCTTTTGCTTCACTCAAAGTGTTGCGAAGTTCATAGAGACTATCCTTATTGTCGATTTCATCTATCTCTTTCCTGAACTCCTCCATGTTATCTGTCGTAAAGTTGAATAGCACACTCTTTACCTGTTGGATCTTGGCTTCTACCTCTTCTTTACTTACAAGAATGTCATTGGCAATATTGTTTGCATGAGGATTGCCTGTATCTTCGGTCGTACGATTCAACTCTCGCAAGTAGCGGTCGTTGGTAGCGTCGGAATTCTCTTTGATGTTTACGAAATCAACTACATAACCGTACTTGAAGTCACGATAAGGACGATTGACACGTGTGAGAGCTTGCAGCAAATCATGCCCATCAAGAGACCGCCCAAGATATAGTTTCTTCAATCTTGGAGCATCGAAGCCTGTAAGAAGCATCTTATTGACAATAAGAATGTCAACTTCTTGTAGTTTCTTAAAACCTTCTATATATTCCTTGCGCTCCATCTTGTCTCCTTCGTCATGAAGGATAAGGGAAGCTGTCAAAGGCTTGTAGTCCTTATGTCCGAGCATAGGGTCTGCTGCCATTGCGATTTCAGCCTCATTCTGTTCTGTAACTTTCTGGGCAAATCCGAAGCGTTTTTGCCACAAACTATATAGTTCTCTTGCCTGTGGATTAGTTTTGCAGACAATCATTCCACCAACAGTATAGTCGTCTTGCTCTCTGCGGAATTGCCGGAAATCTGATATGATATAGTCCAGCAGGGCGTTGAGATAGCTATCATGCTCTATTATCTTGTTTCGGTCAATGTCACTCTTTTTGACTTCCACGTCACCAGCCAACTGTTCGAGAATGTTTTCTATTTTCTCCTTGTAAATTGTCTCTACTGGTTCACGCATCAATTTACATGTATAGCCATCTGCGATAGACTTGTCATAATAATATGTGTGGATATAATCACCAAATACCCTCCAAGACTCTCGCTCTTCTTTCAAAAGAGGTGTACCTGTTAAGGCTATCTTAACAGAATTTTTGTCTGCTTCCAAAAGGTTTGCCAAAAAACTTCCTTGTGGATTATAGCCACGATGTGCCTCATCGATGAAGAATATACGTTGCAATTGAGTACTATAGCTGTCATCGACTTTTACCTTAGTTTTATCTTCCTTAAACTTTTGAATGTTAACCACCATGATTTCAAGCTTGCCTTCATTGTTATGTGTGATGGCACGGCTTGATATATCCTTCATTAACTCATCTCGACTCTTTGCATTGTGAACTATCAAACCACGTGCGGCAAACTCATCAGTGGCCTGCTCCATCAAATCAATGCGGTCAACGATAAAGTAGAACTTAGCCACGATATTGTTTTTTGCGAAATAGTCAGTAAGGCTTTTCACACTATAATAAGCCAAGGCAGTCTTTCCGCTTCCTTGGGTATGCCAGATAATACCACTTTTTACACCATTATCCAGGGAATGGCGAATGGCGTAAGAGGCAAACATCTGCTGATAACGCATAACATGCTTCTGCAACTCTGTCCCTTGGGTTCCGTCTTCGAGTTCTTTCTTGCGTTCTACGTATGCAAAACCATAGCGAAGCAAGAACAAAAAGCGTTCTTTGCTCAGCATAGAAGTGATGATACGATTTGTTGGAGTATTGACAGCTTTGTTGGTCTGATATTCTTTCAAATTCTTGATGACCACACAATTTCGATGCTTTAATACCATATATTCCGTTTCGTCGCAAACTTCCATGTATGGGTAGTTTGCGACAAAGTTCTTGTCTTCTTCACGAAAAACATTAAAGAAAGCTTTTTCCTTGGCAGTACAACAATAAAAAGCCCCTTGAATGGGAACACGACTTTCGCTATCATACTCCTGATTGTTAGAGAATATCATCAGTTGGGTGATGTTAAAGAAACGGCGGAAGCATCTCTTGCTCATTCTTTTGTTTATGCGTTCTCTTTCTGCTAAGATTCCTTCATGATTATTAGGCTTCTTCACTTCGATGAATGCAAGAGGCAAGCCATTGACAAAGCAAGTTATATCTGGGCGGAAGTTATCGTCTGTATCTTCATTCTCACAGGTGAACTCAGTGGTTACATGCCAGTCATTATTGTCTGGATTTTCAAAGTCAATAAGTTTAATGCCATTATTAGACGACAACAAAGAATAAAACTCACGTCCCAGGTCGTCATTGTCTGCAATGTTTATTATTTTTGAGAACAACAAGGATACCTCTTGACTCGACAACGTCGGATTAAGGCGTTTTACGGCATTAAGGAAAACATCAATCAAGATGTTGGTCTTTGTGTCATATGCGCAAATATCATCAAGATAGGTATACCCTAACTTGCATAAATGAAGTGCCGCAGGAACTTGCACTCTTGTATTTTCATTGAAACTTAAATTGCCCATATTGTGTAACTTGTTTAATCGAAGTTGATAATTTCACTTACGCTGACATCTAACAACTCTGAAATCTTTTTCAATGTCATAAGGTCTGGCTGCGTGGTGTTTGTACACCACTTGGAAACGGTCGCTTGGTTTACACCCAACTGTTCAGCAAGCCATTTGTTAGTCCTTTTCTTTTTGACTAAGACCAATTTTAGCTGGTTTAAATCTTCCATAACGTTTAATTTGTTGCTTTGAATGCAAAAATAGTGATTTCTTTTTATAAATATACATCTACTGGTTAATCTTTAACAAGATATAACACGGAAGGGCTAAGAAAGCGAAAGAAATCGTGTGAAAGAATGTAAATGAAGGTGTGCTTTTGCCAACCAAAACAAATTAGGAGCAAATTATGTTGGCAAAATGTTGGCAATTTCTTTACACAAAAATCTCCAACCATTGATAATCAAATAGTTGGAGATTTCCCAGGTGCGCCTGACAGGACTCGAACCTGCACGTCGGGAACACCAGATCCTAAGTCTGGCGCGTCTACCAATTCCGCCACAAGCGCATTGCAGGTGCAAAGTTAGTAAAAAAGGGGCGAATGGCAAAGGGAAAGGCCGTATTTCTTTCCGCGTCCCATTCTTTCGCAGTGCTACTTCCCCTTGATGACTTGGCGCGCCGCCTCGATGATGGTGTCGATGCCGCGGCGGGTATCGGCATCGTCGAGGTGGATGGAGAGATTCGGGTCAATGCCAAACTCGGTCTGTTGTTTCTGGCTGTTGTACATGGGACAGGCGGAATAGCGCACAGACCATCCGTTGGGGAGGCTGTTGCTCATGGGCAGTCCGGAACCGCCGCCGGTACGATAGCCTACGACGGTGACACCGGGTAGCACCTGCATCATGGAGACAAAGGCGTTGGCGGCACTGTACACGCCACGGTTGACGAGGATGCAGACGGGCTTGTACCACCGCAGACGGCTGGAGGGTTCAAGATACTGTGGCTTGAGTTCGCTGAAGTCGTTGTGTCCCTTCCCGGTCTTGTGCTGGATGTAGCCCACGAGCGTCTTCTCCTTGACGAAGCGGGCCGCCAACCGTTCGGCATTGGTGAGTTCGCCGCCGCCGTTGCTGCGGATGTCAATGATCAGTCCCCGGCACAGGAGGAAGTCGTACAGCACCTCGTCGAGGTTGCCCTCTCCGATGCCGTCGGCAAACGATTCATAGCGGATGTAGCCGATGTTGTCGTCGAGCACGCGGTACTTCAGTCCGCTGGCTATCTTATAGTCGGTGCCGAGATAGATGCGCTCCAGGGAGTCGCTGTAGTCGGTGGGGAAATCGTCCTTCCAGGCCCAGTAGCGTCCGTTGTCGTAGCTTGTGCCGAGATTGACGTGGCCGTCGCGCAGTTCGGACAGCATATCAGTCAACACTTCAAAGAGTTGCCGGTCGGTCATGCGGTCGTTGACGCGCTCCTTGTATTTGGCATACGCCTCCTGCCAGTCGAGTCCGTACTCCTGCTTCTTATAGTCGAAGAAGCAGTAGTGCTCGTCGAGGATGCGCCATAGTGCCTCGAAATTGCCGGTCGGGGTGTCGGGTTGTTCGTCTTCGTCGACGCAGGAAACAAACAGCGTGGCGGACAGCAGTGCCCACAGCATCAGCAAGGCGGTGCGGAGGGTGCGGGTCGTGGGGTGTGATAGGGCAGTCATCATGATGCGTTGTGGATATTGGAAATGGACGGATGCGCTACGGACGGCGCGGAACGACGGAGAAGCAGCGCGTGATGCCAATCATGAAACGGTGGGTGTAGACGTGTTGCTTCAGGTGGTTGACATGGAATTGTTGGTAGTTGCCCAGATAGCCGATGCAGAGGGCCATGGACGGCGACAGCGGTGTGGCAAGGGTGATCATCTGCCGGAACTCGGGAGCCGATACGAAAGTGGTCAGGCGGACATTGCCGTCATAGTTGCCTTGTGCGAAGGTCTCGTAATAGGACTGGCCGTAGTTGGGCGAGAACATCACACCGGCCAAGGGCAGGGACAGTTCATAGCGTGCCGTGACAGGCAGTCCCAGCAGCGGAAACCGATAGATGGCCGCACCCGTAGGCATGAGGTTGAAATGTGCCCGTGCCTGTGCCGGATTGTTGGTGTTCGTGTCGTTGTAGATAAACCCCAGCGAGACGTTGCCCATGCCTCCGGCCTGCAGCGTCAGCCGATGACCCGGCAACTGCCACTGGCGCAACCGCCCCCAGTAGAAGTTGTAGGCACCCTCCAGTTCTTCACGTAGTCCCGAGCGGTCGCTGACGGACGAGAAGTTGACCTCATGCTCCATCCGTGTGCTCCACCGGCGGTGCGGTTTCCTGCGTTCGACGGTGAAGAGACCGGAGAGCCCCTGCCCACTGAAATGTTCTGCCGAGAGATAGGTGTCAAGCACTTGCGATGAACCCCCACCCACCATGTAGCTGACGGTGGTGATGCGGAGCGAGTCGGCCGGGGTCTGCGCCGCAACGGAGGTGCAGGCCAATGCACAGGCCAGTGCGGTGAGTGTCCTATTGATAGTCTTCATCCGAGAAGAGTGTTTGTTGTCCGGTCAGTTCGTCGAACACCTGTTGCTGGCTCTTTCCTGCGTCAGGGTCCAGGTTTTCCGTCAGGTCCTCCGTCTCCTCTGCTCCACTCTCTTGAGGTGGCTCGGGCAGACGTGTCGGTTCCAGTTCGGTGATGTCGGCCACTTGGTACGTGGTGAGGCGTTTTCCCTTGGCCTTGTAGCCCTTGACGGCAATGAACCGCTCGACATCAATCTCCTCCGGTTCCCGGAACTGGTCAGCTCCGCCATAGGTGACGCGGATGCGCGGATAGACGGTGTCGGTGAGGAGCACCTCCCTGGAGTTGGCGTTCTCCCCCAGATAGCACTGTTTGCGCTTCGAGGCTTCCAGCAGGAACCGCTTGACATAGGGGTAGCCTTGGTTGTCGGCATCGTAGAGCACGCAGCTCCACACCTTGTCGGCCTCGTATTTCTCCAGCCGGACGATGTTGTCCTCGAAGTGGTTGTTGACATCGAAGTTGGTCAGGTAGTACTCGCCGCCGGGCAGGAAGACGAGAATCTGGTCGCCGTCGTTGAACTCGCCCAACAGCCGTCCGTGCTCGTCGTAGTTCAGCCGGTTGACATCCGGGTCGTACCACACCTTCCGTCCGCCCAATGTGGAGTGGCCGTGGCTCTTCAGTCCGATGCGGTGTATCTGATACTTTGTCAGCAGATTGCCTCTGGCGGCGCGTCCCTTGATGAGCACCTCGGAGAAGTCCTTGTCGAAGAAAATCTTCTTGAGCTTGGGAGCAGGGTCGAGGGTAATCTTGATGACCTCGGCCTCGCCGTTGGGGTTGGCCGTGAAATAGACCACCCGCGAACCCGGCGTGCCTGCCGTAAGGTCGTATTCCCGGTCGCGTGTGATGGCCGGCACGTTGAAACGCTTGATGAAGTAGGAGCCTTTCTTGCCGTCGCGGTACACCATGTTATATATGGTGCGCTGGTCGTTCTTCTTGAACACGCCGAGCCAGAGCACGTTCTTCCCGACAAAAATCTTGTCCGCCACACGGATTACCTTGAACTTGCCCTCCCGATAGAAGATGATGATGTCGTCGATGTCGGAACAGTTGCAGACGAACTCGTCCTTCTTCAGTCCCGTGCCGATGAATCCGTCGGTGCGGTTGATGTAGAGTTTCTGGTTGGCCTCCACGACCTTCGCGGCCTCGATGGTGTCGAAGTTGCGTATCTCGGTCAGTCGGGGATGGTCCTTGCCGTATTTCTCCTTGAGGAACCGGAACCAGTTGGCGGTCACCTCCACCAGATTGTTGAGGTCGCGGTCGATCTGTTCGATTTCCGCCTTGATGCGTGCCATGAGTTCGTCGGCCTTGTCCTTGTTGAACTTGAGGATGCGCTGCATCTTGATTTCCAAGAGCTTGAGAATGTCGTCCTTGGTCACTTCGCGCACCAGCTGCGGATAGTAGGGCGTGAGGCGTTCGTCGATGTGACGGCAAACCGCATCGACATCGGGTGCCTGCTCAAACTTGCGGTCCTTATAGATACGTTCCTCGATGAAGATTTTTTCGAGTGAGGCGAAATGGAGCTGTTCGAGCAGTTCGCCTTTGCGGATCTCCAGCTCCTGGCGGATGAGCCCTTTCGTGCGGTCGACCGAGTGGCGCAGCACGTCGGACACGGTGAGGAACTTCGGTTTGTTGTCCTCGATGACGCAGCAGTTGGGCGAGATGTTGATTTCGCAGTCGGAGAAGGCGTAGAGCGCGTCGAGCGTCTTGTCCGATGACACGCCGGGCGTCAGTTGCACCTGTATCTCCACCTTGGCCGCGGTGAGGTCTTCCACGTGACGGGCCTTGATCTTGCCCTTGTCGATGGCCTTCAGTATCGATTCGATGATGGTTTCGGTGGTTTTGGAGAACGGAATCTCGCGGATGACGAGGGTTTTCTGGTCCTGCTTCTCGATTTTTGCACGCACCTTCAGTGAACCGCCGCGCTGTCCGTCGTTGTATTTCGACACGTCGATGGAGCCGCCCGTGGGGAAGTCGGGGTAGAGATGGAACTCCTCGCCGTGCAGGTAGCTGACGGCGGCATCGCACAGCTCGACAAAGTTGTGGGGCAGGATTTTCGACGACAGCCCCACGGCAATGCCTTCCGCGCCCTGTGCCAGAAGCAGCGGGAACTTGACGGGCAGCGTGATGGGTTCCTTGTTGCGTCCGTCGTAGGACATCTGCCACTCCGTGGTTTTCGGGTTGAACACCGTGTCAAGGGCGAACTTCGAGAGGCGCGCCTCAATGTAACGGGGGGCGGCGGCGCGGTTGCCGGTCAGGATGTTGCCCCAGTTGCCCTGCGTGTCGATGAGCAGGTCCTTCTGTCCGATCTGTACCAGCGCGTCGCCGATGGATGCGTCGCCGTGAGGATGGAACTGCATGGTGTGCCCCACGATGTTGGCCACCTTGTTGTAGCGTCCGTCGTCCATCCGCTTCATGGAATGGAGAATACGCCGCTGTACGGGCTTGAGTCCATCCTCGATGTGTGGCACGGCACGTTCCAGAATGACATACGAGGCATAGTCCAGAAACCAGTTTTGGTACATTCCGCTGAGGTGGTGTACCGCTGCCGCGTCAAACCGGTCTACAGGCTTGTAGTCGGAGTGCTCTTCCGTTGGTGTGTCGTTGGATTGTGGTTGCTGCTCTTCTCGTATCTCGTCGTCCTTGATTTCGTCGTCCATGGAAAGTCTGTCTTTTAGATTTTGTTTCGCAAAGGTACAAATAAGTAAGCAAAAAACAAAATTTATTTTGCATTTCGCCCACATATCGACGCTTTCGCTCGGAAATGAAAAGAAAAACGGGTTTTCCTTTTGCATTTCGCTCGCTTATTCGTACCTTTGCACGGATATTTTTGAAATGAGACATAAGCATTATGGCACAAGAAGATGTATTTAAGAAAATCGTGAGTCACTGTAAAGAGTACGGTTTCGTGTTCCCCAGTAGCGACATCTATGATGGATTGGGCGCAGTCTATGACTATGGTCAGAACGGCGTGGAACTGAAAAACAACATCAAGGAATACTGGTGGAAGTCCATGGTACTGCTCCATGAGAACATCGTGGGCATTGACTCCGCCATCTTCATGCACCCCACGATATGGAAGGCCTCCGGCCACGTTGATGCGTTCAACGACCCCCTCATCGACAACCGCGACTCGAAAAAACGCTATCGTGCCGATGTGCTGATAGAAGACCAGATTGCCAAATACGACGAGAAGGTGCAGAAAGAGGTGGCCAAGGCGCGCAAACGCTTCGGCGATGCTTTCGACGAAGCCAAGTTCCTGGAGACCAACGAGCGGGTGAAGGAACACGTGGCCAAGCGCGATGCCCTCCACGAACGCTACGCCAAGGCCATGCAGGGGCCGGACCTTGCCGAGCTGAAGCAGATTATCCTCGACGAGGAGATTGTCTGCCCCATCAGTGGTACGCGCAACTGGACGGATGTGCGGCAGTTCAACCTGATGTTCTCCACCGAGATGGGCGCCAGTGCCGACGGATCAATGAAGGTCTATCTGCGCCCGGAGACGGCTCAGGGTATCTTCGTCAATTACCTCAACGTGCAGAAGACCGGACGCATGAAGATTCCCTTCGGCATCGCACAGATCGGCAAGGCTTTCCGCAACGAAATCGTGGCACGGCAGTTCATCTTCCGCATGAGGGAGTTTGAACAGATGGAGATGCAGTTCTTCGTGGCTCCCGGTACGGAACTGGAGTGGTTCCCGCGGTGGAAGCAGACCCGTATGGCCTGGCACCAGGCTTTGGGATTCGGTGCGGAAAACTACCGTTTCCACGACCACGACAAGCTGGCGCACTATGCCAACGCAGCCACCGACATCGAGTTCAAGATGCCCTTCGGCTTCAAGGAGGTGGAAGGCATCCACTCCCGCACCAACTTCGACCTGTCGCAGCATGAGAAATTCTCCGGCAAGAGCATCAAATACTTTGACCCGCAGACCAACGAGAGCTATACGCCGTTTGTCATCGAGACCTCTATCGGTGTCGACCGTATGTTCCTCTCTGTGATGTGTCATTCCTACTGTGAAGAGAAACTCGACAACGGCGAGACCCGCGTGGTGCTGAAACTGCCTGCTGCACTGGCACCCGTGAAACTGGCTGTCATGCCGTTGGTGAAGAAGGACGGACTGCCCGAAAAGGCACGCGAGATCATCAACGACCTGAAGTTCCATTTCAACTGCCAGTACGACGAGAAGGACTCCATCGGCAAGCGTTACCGCCGGCAGGATGCCATCGGCACGCCCTACTGCGTGACGGTCGACCACGACTCGCTCAACGACGGCAAGGTGACCCTCCGCTTCCGCGACACCATGCAGCAGGAGCGCGTCGACATCAGCAACCTGGCCGGCATCATCGAAGACAAGGTGAGCATTGTCAGTCTGCTCAAGAAGCTACAGTAAATATACATAACCAGATACTACGATGAGTATACCTACCATGATGACACACGCCAGACCGACACTCCTCGCAGGTTGCCTGTTGGTCTTGATGCCTTTCCTTGCCGCGTCGTGCAGCGAGGAAGACGGCACGGAGGAGGAGTTCGTTGACTGGAAAACCACCAACGAGCAGTATTTTGACACCCAATACAAGCTGCACGCCTCTGCCACAGCCACCTCGTTTGTCGTCCGGAAATGGACCGTGTCCGACACGCTCTCCATCCCGCAGACGGACTGCATCCTGGTCGACGTGATAGAACGCGGTGAAGGGACGGTTTCGCCCTATTACACCGACTCCGTCTGCATCCAGTACCGCGGACGCCTGTTGCCTTCCCGTTCGTATGCGGACGGATACGTCTTCGACCAAAGTTTTGAAGGGACATTCGATGCCGACGTGCTGGCTCCTTACATGGTTTCGCAGTACAGTTCATACAGCTCGTCCACGGTGACCTACCGCCTGCCGGTACCCTCCGATTTCGTGGACGGATTCAGCACCGCCCTGATGAAGATGCACAAGGGCGACCACTGGCAAGTGACCATCCCCTATCAACTGGCCTATGGCGAGACCGCCAGTGGTGTCATTCCGGCGTATAGCACGTTGGTGTTCGACATCTGGCTCACCGATTTCTGGACAAAAACCAAGGGCGACCGCAACTGAAGAATACAAGATGATCTGGAACGAATCCATAGAATGTATGAGTCGCGAGCAGCTTCGCGACCTGCAGAGCCGACGTTTGCGGAAGATGGCAGACTACGTGTACCACAACACGCCGTTCTATCGCAAGAAATTTCAGGAGATGGGGCTGGAGCCGGGCGACATCCGCGACATCGATGACATCGTGAAACTGCCCTTCACCAACAAGCTCGACCTGCGCGACAACTATCCTTTCGGACTGGCTGCCGTGCCCATGAGCCAGATCGTGCGCATCCATGCCTCTTCGGGCACGACCGGAAAACCCGTTGTGGTGCTCTATACCCGTAAAGACCTGGCGATGTGGTCGGAAGCCATCTCCCGCGCGTTCACCGCATACGGAACCTCCAAGAACGACATCTTTCAGGTGAGCTACGGCTACGGCCTGTTCACCGGTGGACTTGGTGCCCACGACGGTGCCACCAATATCGGAGCCTGCGTCATTCCCATGTCGAGCGGAAACACCCAGAAGCAGATTACGCTGATGCACGACTTCGGTGCTACGGTGCTCTGCAGCACCCCCTCATACGCCATGTTTCTGGCCGAGACCTTGCGCGACTGCGAATGGCCGCGTGACGAATTCAAACTCCGCGTCGGTGTCTTCGGTGCTGAACCGTGGACGGAAGAGATGCGCACCAAACTGGAATCCTCGTTGGGCATCAAGGCATACGATATGTACGGACTAAGCGAGATTTCCGGACCGGGCGTGGGCTTCGAGTGTGAATGTCAGCACGGCACCCACCTCAACGAAGACTATTTCTACCCCGAGATTCTTGACCCCGTGACGGGCGAGCCGCTGCCCGAAGGACAGTTGGGCGAACTGACCTTCACCCACCTCACCAAAGAGGGAATGCCCCTGTTGCGCTACCGTACCCACGACCTTACCGCACTCCATTACGAGAAGTGCGACTGCGGACGGACACTGGTGCGCATGGATCGCATCCTGGGACGGTGTGACGATATGCTCATCATCCGGGGTGTCAACGTGTTCCCCTCGCAAATCGAGTCGGTCATCCTCTCCCTGCCGGAATACGAACCGCACTTCCTGCTTACCGTAGACCGCGTGGACAATACCGACACCGGCGAACTGCAGGTGGAGGTGAAAGAGGAATACTTCACCGACGAGATGTCGACCATGGTCGGTCTGCAGAAGAAACTCGAAGCCGAACTGCGCAGTGTCATCGGACTGGGCTTCAAGGTGCGTCTGGCCGAGCCGCGCAGCATCGAACGCTCCACCGGTAAGGCCAAGCGCGTCATAGACAAGCGCAAGTTCTGAACCGGAAAAAAGAAAACCTTAAAACCGCAAGAATATGTTAGCGAAACAACTGTCCGTCTTTCTGGAAAACAAATCCGGTCGTCTGACCGAGGTGACTGATGTTCTGGGTCGTGCGGGCATCAACCTTTCCGCCTTGAGCATTGCCGACAACAGCGATTTCGGCATCCTGCGCTGCATCGTGAGTGATCCGGACAAAGCCTATCAGGTGCTCAAAGCGGCCCATTTCACCGTGAAGGTGACCGATGTCATCGGCTTCGTTTGCCCCAATACCAGCGGTTCGCTGGCAAAGGTGCTGGAATACCTGTCGGAAAATGGGGTCTTTATCGAATATATGTATTCCTTCTCCAACGGCGATGTGGCTCACGTGGTCATCCGTCCGTCCGATCTTGAAGGGTGCGAAAGGGTGCTCACCGAGAAGCAAGTCGACCTGCTCGCTGCGAGCGATTTGTATCGTTTGTAATGCGTGAGACCCCATTTTAGGGGCGGAACAGGTGCGTTTCGATACTTTTTTCGTGTTTTTCAGAAAAAAGTTATTGAAAAGTTTGGAGGAATCGCAAAAAGTCCGTACCTTTGCAACCGCTTAAAGAAACAAGGGCGCTTAGCTCAGCTGGTTTAGAGCGTCTGCCTTACAAGCAGAGGGTCGGGGGTTCGAATCCCTCAGCGCCCACA
>CAVJNH010000065.1:0-15232 GCA_963651005.1 Oscillibacter sp. MSJ-31 | reverse complement strand
ATATACATTATTAATAATATATTATATATAAGGTACGTGAGGGAAATTCGTTTCCGGAAATCCTTAATGACTTAATGACTTAATGACTTAATGACTGCATTGTTATTTGCACCCCACCAACATCACCTTTGTAACCCATTACAATCCACCGCTTTAGAACAAACTGGTGACAAATGGCGCACGTCCCGGTGTCAAACTATTGCAGAAACGGAAAAGAGTGCGTACCTTTGCACCCGGGCAGCAGGGCAATGAGGGCAAGGAGGCAAAATTTCCGCTCTCTCGGCAGAGAGAAAAAACGCTCTCGGCAGAGAAAAAAAACAACCGGGAAAACAAGAGTCTTCGACTTAACATCCGTTAACGCAAAACGGACACTCTGCCAAACAATGTTAAACCGGGAGGGAAAACCTTTGCAATAAACGGAAAACAACCTATCTTTGCAATATCAAAATGATATCAACCTATAAAATTCAAAAGCAATGGAAAAAAAGGAGTATGCTTTCAAGGGAATGGTCGTGAACGGCTTCGTCATGCTGTTCGTCAACCTGGCCGTGTTGGTTTCGGCCATCGTGGGAATCATCTACGGCGTGATTCTGGTGGACGAGGGCCTTGGGACGCAGGGCGGATGCCTGATCGGCGGTGCGGGGCTGCTGCTTGTCGTCAACATCATCATGTGGTGCGGACTGATGCAGCTGGAGCCCAACGAGGCCAAGGTGACCAACTGGTTCGGGAAGTACAGCGGCACGTTCTCGCAGACCGGCTTCTACTGGATCAATCCTTTCTACAGCACCAAGAAGGTGTCGCTGCGCGCCCGTAACCTCGACGCAGAACCCATCAAGGTGAACGACAAGACGGGCAATCCGGTCATGATCGGTCTGGTGCTCGTCTGGAAGCTGAAGGACACCTACAAGGCTCTCTTCGAGGTTGACTCGCAGACGATGGCCTCCAGTCCCAACACGGTCGGGAGCGACACGAAAGGACTGATGAACGCGCTGGAGAACTTCGTGCGCGTGCAGAGCGACGCCGCCCTGCGACAGGTGGCCGGACAATATGCCTACGACGACGATGACAACACGACGACAGCGCCGACGCTCCGCTCCAGTGCCGACGAAATCAACCAGCAATTGGAGGAGAAGCTCGACGAGCGGCTGGCCCTGGCCGGCATCGAAGTCATCGAGGCCCGCATCAACTATCTGGCCTATGCCCCCGAGATAGCCGCCGTGATGTTGCGCCGCCAGCAGGCTTCGGCCATCATCACGGCCCGCGAGAAGATTGTGGAAGGGGCCGTGTCCATGGTGAAGATGGCCCTGGAACGGCTTGCGGACGAGAACATCGTGGAGCTGGACGACGACAAGAAGGCCGCGATGGTGAGCAACCTGCTCGTGGTGCTCTGCAGCGACGACTCGGCCCAGCCGGTGGTGAATGCAGGAACGTTGAACCACTAAGCACGTGCGACACCGCTTATCCTGAGATAGGGCATGGCTGACAAGAAATCCACCAAGAGTTTCATCCTGCGCATCGATGCCGACACCATGAATGCGATAGAGGCCTGGGCTGCGGACGAGTTCCGCAGCACCAACGGCCAGCTGCAGTGGATCATCACCGAAGCCCTGCGCAAGGCCAAGCGTCTGCCCAAGAAGAAGAGGGAGGAGGCGAAGGTCGCCGAGCCGCCGGAATAACCGCGGCTTTATGCAATATGGAGTTTGCAAAAGGGCGGCTTTTAAGTTCTAATAACATTAAATTGGCCGGAAAGTGTTCCGTATAAAAAGTTTTTTTGTTAACTTTGCAACCAAACAAAAACTTACATAAATTAAAAGGAACAACTATGGATTATTTAACGAATGACAAACTCTTGATTGTCGGAGCCGGCGGCATGATCGGTTCAAACATGGTACAGAGCGCACTGATGCTCGGTCTCACTCCCAACATTTGCCTCTATGACATCTACGAGCCGGGTGTACACGGCGTGTTCGACGAGATTCAGCAGTGCGCCTTCGCCGGTGCCAACGTGACCTACACCGTCAACGCCGAAGAGGCTTTCGCCGGTGCGAAATACATCATCTCCTCCGGCGGTGCTCCCCGTAAGGACGGCATGACCCGTGAGGACCTGCTGAAGGGCAACTGCAAGATTGCAGCCGAGTTCGGCGACAACATCAAGAAATACTGCCCCGAAGTGGAGCACGTGGTGGTGATTTTCAACCCCGCCGACGTGACCGCCCTGACGGCACTGATCCACTCCGGACTGAAGCCCAACCAGCTGACCTCCCTCGCAGCCCTCGACTCCACCCGTCTGCAGCAGGCACTCGCCCTGGAGTTCGGCGTGCAGCAGGACAAGGTGACCGGCGCACACACCTACGGCGGCCACGGCGAGCAGATGGCCGTATTCGCCTCTCAGGTGAAGGTGGACGGCAAGCCCCTCTCGGAGATGGGTCTCTCCGCCGAGCGTTGGGAAGAAATCAAGCACCACACCGTACAGGGCGGTTCCAACATCATCAAGCTCCGCGGCCGCAGCTCGTTCCAGAGCCCTGCCTACAACGCCGTGAAGATGATTGAGGCTGCCATGGGCGGCGAGAAGTTCACCCTGCCCGCAGGCTGCTACGTCAACTGCGACAAGTGCGGCTTCAAGAACGTGATGATGGCCATGCCTTCCGTCATCGACAAGACCGGTGTCCACTTCGTAGAGCCGAAGGGCACGGAAGAGGAGATGGCTGCTCTGGCCAAGTCCTACGAGCACCTCTGCAAGATGCGCGACGAGATTGTGGAGCTGGGCATCGTTCCTCCCGTTGCCGAATGGACGAAGATGAACCCCAACCTCTAACAAACTGGACTTTCCCAGATACGAAAAGGGTCTTGGCACTGCGCCAAGACCTTTTTCATTATACCTCTTTTATATTACGTCGCCCAAGTCCACTCAGTCCCTCCGGCTACGGTTCCCTGTACCATTTAGCGTATTCCACATAGTGCTTGGCATTGTCCGTCTGTCCGGGACGGGTGGGCTTGATGTACTTGGCCGGCACACCGCCCCAGATTTCGTGAGGCCCGATTTTCGTGTGCTGAAGCACCAGCGCACCGGCGGCCACGACAGCCCCTTCGCCCACCTCACAGCCGTCGAGCAGCGTCGCCCCCATACCGATGAGCGCACCGTCGTGGACGGTACAGGCGTGTACGGTGGCATTGTGGCCGATGGTCACGTCGTTGCCTATCGCCACGGGCCCCGTGTCGTGGGTGACGTGGATGCACGCCCCGTCCTGCACATTGGTGCGGTGGCCGATGGTGATGGGAGCCACATCGCCCCGCACTACGGCATTGAACCACACCGAGCACTCGTCGCCCAGGGTCACCTCGCCCACGAGGGTGGCATTCTCGCTGAAATAGCAGTCGCGCCCCCATTTCGGGGTCAGTCCGTTTATCGTCTTGATCAAAGCCATAATCTTGTTGTAGGTCTACAGTCCGACACTCCGCAACACCTTGACGGTCGCCCCGGCCTTGCCTTTCACATAGTCGCCGGCCTGCCGCCCTGCGTCCTTGGCCGTCCGGTCGTCGGCATGGAAACGATCCATGACGCGCTGGAAGTCGGCGGCCGACGCAATCTCCAGTCCGCCGCCACACGCCTTGAGCTGCTGGGCTTCCTGGAAGCGGCGGTTGTTGGGGCCGAAGAGGACGGGGACGCTCCACACCGCAGCCTCCAGCAGGTTGTGGATGCCCACGCCGAAGCCTCCGCCGACATAGGCCACCTCGCCGTAGTGGTAGATGCTGCTGAGCAGGCCGAAGCAGTCGATGATGAGCACGTCGGCCTCGCGCGCACTGTCTTCCGTGGCCTGCGTGTAGCGCACCGCCTTGCCGTCAATCTTCGACAGGATCTGCTGCAAGTGGTCCTCACTGATGACGTGCGGCGCGATGATGAGTTTCCAGTCCTTGTGCGCATTGAACCACGGGATGAAAATATCCTCGTCGGGTTGCCAGCTCGACCCGGCCACGAAGGTGCGGTGGCCTTCGGCAAAAGCCGCCACCAGCGGCAGTTGCTTGGCCGCATCCCGAATCTGCAGCACGCGGTCGAAACGGGTGTCGCCGACCACGGAAACGTCATGGATGCCGATTTTCTCCAGCAAGCTGCGGCTCACCTCGTTCTGCACGAAGAAACGGGTGAAGCACTGCAACACCCGGCCATAGTTGCGCCCGTACCACTTGAAGAACACCTGGTTCGGGCGGAAAATGCTCGACACGCTGTACACCGGCACCTGGCGATGCTTCAGGATGTGCAGGTAGTTGTACCAGAACTCATACTTGATGAAGAAGGCCATGACGGGACGGATGGTGCGCAGGAAGCGGCGCGCGTTCATGATGGTGTCGAGGGGCAGATAGGTGATGATGTCGGCCCCCTTGTAGTCCTTGCGCACCTCATAGCCCGAAGGCGAGAAGAAGGTGAGCAGAATCTTGTATTCCGGATGATCGCGGCGCAACTGTTCCATGAGCGGCCTCCCCTGCTCGAACTCGCCGAGTGAGGCGGCATGGAACCAGACGTACTGTGCGTCGGGGTCCAGTTTCTCCCGGATGGTGCGGACGGCCTGACGCTCGCCGCGCCACATCTTGCGCACCTTCCGGCTGAAGCACGAGGCGACGACCACGCCCAAGAGGTAAAGATAAATCGCGATATTATACATTGTCGTTGCGCGCCACGTGATTACCCCAATACCTCAATCGCTTTCTCCATACGCGCAATGGTCTCCTCCTTGCCGAGGAAGGCCGAGATGTCGAACATTCCCGGGCCCTTGCCCTCGCCGACCAGTGTCAACCGCCAGGCGTTCATGATGTTGCCGAGCTTGTATTCCTTCTGTTCTATCCATGCGTGCACGACCTGTTCCTGGTTCTCCAGCGAGAAATCGTCCAAGTCCCGGAGCACCCCTATCAGCTCCGTCAACTGCCGGGCGGAATCGTCTTTCCAGCGTTTCTTGACCGTTTTCTCGTCGTAGACCGTCGGTGCTTCAAAGAAGAACGAGCACAGCGGCCACAGCTCCTTGACGAACGAGACGCGGTCCTTCATCATCGTCACCACCTGCAGGATGCGCTCCGACGAGTCCTTCACGCCGTGCTCGCGGCAGATGGGTTCGAAGAGCGAGGCAATCTCCTCGTTGCTCTTCTTGAGGATGTATTCGTGGTTGAACCAGATGCCCTTTTCATAGGCGAACCGCGCACCGGCTTTCGAGCACTTGGTGATGTCGAACAGACCGACCAGTTCGTCGAGCGTGAACAGCTCCTGCTCCGTGCCGGGATTCCATCCGAGCAACGCCAGGAAATTGATGACGGCCTCGGGGAAATAGCCGCTCTCGCGGTAGCCCGACGACACCTCGCCCGTCTTGGGGTCGTGCCATTCGAGCGGGAACACGGGGAACCCGAGGCGGTCGCCGTCGCGCTTGGAGAGCTTGCCCTTTCCGTCGGGCTTGAGCAACAGGGGCAGGTGGGCGAACCGGGGCATGGTGTCTTCCCACCCGAAAGCGCGGTAAAGCATGACGTGGAGCGGTGCACTGGGCAGCCATTCCTCGCCACGGATTACGTGGGAGATTTCCATCAGGTGGTCGTCCACGATATTGGCCAGATGATAGGTGGGCAGCTCGTCGGCACTCTTGTAGAGCACCTTGTCGTCCACGATGTCGCTCTTGACGTGCACCTCGCCGCGGATGAGGTCGTTGACCAGAATGTCCTGTCCCGGCTCCACCTTGAAGCGCACCACATACTGCGTGCCGCCGGCCATCAGCGTCTCCACTTCCCCGGCCGGCAGGGTCAGCGAGTTGCGCATCTGACTCCGCGTGTGGCAGTCGTACTGGAAGTTCGGCACTTCGGCGCGTTTGGCTTCCAGCTCCTGCGGCGTGTCAAAGGCAATATAGGCGTGGCCTGCATCCAGCAGTTGCTTCACATATTTCTTGTAGATGTCGCGGCGTTCGCTCTGGCGGTACGGGCCTTTGTCGCCCCCGAACGAGACACCCTCGTCGAACCGGATGCCCAGCCACTTGAACGACTCCAGAATATATTCCTCCGCACCCGGCACGAAACGGCTGGAGTCCGTGTCCTCTATCCGGAACACCAGTTGGCCGCCATGCTGACGGGCGAAGAGATAGTTATACAGGGCTGTGCGCACGCCGCCGATATGGAGAGCACCTGTGGGACTCGGGGCAAAACGCACCCTCACTTTTCTTTCAGTCATCTTGCAAATAAACTTTGAAACGGATTAAAACGCTGCAAAAGTACATATTTTTTTTCACAAACTCGTGTTTTTTCCCTGCAAAACCGCATACTTTCCATTTTTTGTCGTATCTTTGCCAACGAAAACGGAAGATTGAACCATTCAACACCTCATATTTTGCCTGTGAAAGAGAACAACAACTGGCGTAGCCTGATCATTTGTGCCACCCTCGTCGCCGTTTCCGTGCTGCTGGTGGTCTGGGCCATTCCCCACGACAGCCGCAACCATTTCTATGCGGAGCAGGGCAAGCCATGGAAGTACGCCGACTTCACAGCTCCCTTCGACTTCCCCGTCTACAAGTCGGAAGCGGCCATCAACGCCGAGAGAGACAGTCTGATGAAGGCTTACGAGCCTTACTACAAATACGACAAGGAAGTCGAGAACCGCATGATACGCCGGTTGCGCACGGACTATGCCGACGGCATTCCGGGGTTGGGAAAGGCGTATGTCGACCTGATAGCCAAAAGTCTCCATGAGCTGTACCGGCAGGGCATCATGCCGTCGTCGGACTATTCCACCCTGCGCAAGGACACCGCCGCCATGATACGCGTGGTCAGCGGTAAGGTGGCGGCCAGCATTGCCGTGTCGGACGTCTACTCCACAAAGACCGCCTACGAGAAAATCTTCCAGGAGGAGGCGTTGGCTCTCCAGCGTCCCGTCCTGCAGAAATGCGACCTCAACAACTACATCACGCCCAACCTCATCTTCGACCGCGAACGGAGCGAAGCCAGCAAGAGCGACATCCTGTCGAGCATCGCTCTGGCCAGCGGCGTGGTGCAGAAGGGACAGAAGGTCATCGGGCGCGGCGAAATCGTGACGGACAAGACCTACCGCATCATCGAGTCGTACATGAAGGAGAACGAGCGGCGGCAGCAGGACAGCACGCAGAACCAGTTGGCACTGCTCGGACAGATTCTCTTCGTCGCCCTGTTCATGGCGACCTTCACGGTGTACCTCTTCCTCTTCCGCCACGACTATCTGGAGAAACCGCGCAGCTGCATCATGCTCTATGTGCTGACGGTGGCCTTCTGTCTGCTCACCGCCCTGTTCGTGCGCAACACGTTCATCCATGTGTACCTCCTGCCTTACGCCATCGTGCCCATCTTCATCCGCGTGTTCCTGGACTCGCGCACGGCCTTCATGGCACACATCACGATGGTGCTCATCTGTGCCGTCATGCTGACCCACCCCTTCGAGTTCATCGCCGTGGAGAGCCTTGCGGGCATTGCCGCCATCTGCTCCCTGCGCGAGATGACCCAACGCTCGCAGCTCTTCAAGACGGCCATCATCGCCACGGCGGTGGCCATGGCCGCCAATCTGGCCTTTGACTGGATGCGCTCCAGTTCGCTGACACAGATGGATTACAGCACGTACAACTACTTGATGATTAACGGCGTGGCGTTGCTCTTTGCCTACCCGATGCTCTACCTGATAGAGAAGGTCTTCGGCTTCACCAGCGACATCACCCTCATCGAACTCTCCAACACCAACAATGACGTGCTGCGCCGCATGAGCGAGGTGGCTCCGGGCACGTTCAACCACTCCATCCAGGTGGCCAATCTGGCAGGCGAGATTGCCAACAAAATCGGAGCCAACGCCATTCTGGTGCGCACGGGAGCCCTTTACCACGACATCGGGAAGCTGTCGAACCCCATCTATTTCACCGAGAACCAGACGGGAGTGAATCCGCACGAGATGATAGACGACATCAAGAGTGCGCAGATCATCATCAGCCACGTGACCGAAGGACAGAAGATGGCCGACCGCTACAACCTGCCCAAGTCCATCCGCGACTTCATCTCCACCCACCACGGACAGGGGAAGGCGAAGTATTTCTATATCCACTACAAGAACGAACACCCCGACGAACCGGTCGACGACCTGCTGTTCACCTATCCGGGTCCCAATCCGTTCACCCGGGAACAGGCCATCCTGATGATGGCCGACTCCGTCGAGGCCGCCTCGCGGTCGCTCTCCGACTACACCGAACAGAACATCCGCGAGATGGTCAACCATATTGTCGACACGCAAGTGAGCGAGGGCTTCTTCCGCGAATGTCCCATCACTTTCCGCGACATCCAGTATACCAAGACCATCCTTATCGAGAAGTTGAAAACCATTTACCACACCCGCATCAACTACCCGACGGAGAAAAAAGAGACAAAGGAGACAAAGGACACTAAGGAGACGAAAGAAACACAAGAGACGAAATAATTTTTTGCAGAAACACACAAAACTAAAGAATGAGAAAACTTTTTAGCACCTGCGTTGTTTTCATGATGACAACCTTTTGCGCGTATGCCGGAGGTCTGCTGACCAACACCAACCAGCATGCCGCCTTCAACCGGATGATGAGCCGTGAGGCTTCCATCGGTATTGACGGAGTGTATTACAATCCTGCCGGCGTGGCGTTCATGCCCGACGGCCACCACCTCGCCATCAACTGGCAGTTGGCGTTCCAGACGCGCACCATCGAGAACGATTACGCGCTCTTCACCAACAATGTGGACAATGCCACTACGCCGCGCACCTTCAAGGGCAACGCCTTTGCCCCCGTGATTCCCTCGTTCCAGTATGCCTACAACAAGAACCGCTGGTCGTTCCAAGCCAATTTCGCACTGGCGGGCGGCGGCGGCAAGTGTACCTTCGACAACGGGCTGGGTTCGTTCGAGAAAATCGTGGCGGAAACGGCCATGGGAGCCTGCCAACTGGCAAGCGGCATTGACCAAGTGGCCTCCGCATACGGTATTCCGGCGGTGTTTTCCTCCGACCAGTGCTTCGGGAAGGACGGGAAATACAGCTACAACAGCTACATGAACGGACGGCAGTATTACTTCGGCCTGTCGGCAGGGGCTGCCTACCGCGTGAGCGACCATTTCAGTGCCTTTGCCGGAGTGCGCGGTGTCTATGCCACCTGCAACTACTACGGCTATGTGCGCGACATCAAGGTGGGGGGAATGCCGCTCTACACGGTGCTCGACGCCACCAAGCCGGAAGCCGCCAACATCGAACTGAGCTGCGACCAGAGCGGACTGGGATTCACGCCCATCCTGGCCGTCGACTACAAGACGGGACGGTGGAATTTCTCGGCAAAATATGAGTTCAAGACCCGCATCCGGCTGAAGAACAAGTCCGTCAACCAGGCTCCGAGCATCGGCAACCTGCCCGACAATCTGAAGGATGCCTATGTGCAGGCCGGCATTCCGGAACAGACGGCCAGTGCCGTGCTGGGCAACGGGAACATCGCGGCAGCCATGGGACAACTCAAGACGCAGTTTGACCAGAAGCTGACGGCGGCCATCGGTGAATATGCCGACGGCCAGAAAATTGCAGCCGACATTCCGGCCTATCTGACCCTCGGTGCCGGCTACAAGCCCATCGATGCGCTGCGCATCAACGTCGGCTTCCACTGGTTCGACGACAAGCACGCCACGTCCTACAACGACCGCCAGAAGCTGTTGGAGCGCGGCACCGTCGAATGGAATGCCGGTGCAGAGTACGACATTTGCAAGAAACTGACCGTGAGTGCCGGTTGGCAGTCTACGGACTACGGCCTGTCCGACGAGTATATGGACGACCGTTCGTTCGTGGTCAGCTCCAATTCGTTGGGATGCGGTGCGGTGGTGCATTTCACCGACAGGATGCACCTCAACGTGGCTTATTTCCACACCTTCTACCAGCACAAGAACGTGGAGCAGCAGGTGCCGCTCACAGCCGACAAAGCCGCCTGTTACAGCAGCGACTACACCCGCAACAACAACGTGTTTGCACTGGGACTGGATCTGGACTTCTGATTACTGCGCCGTTATTTTTTAATCGTCACTTATTGCGGGTCAACATCGTAATAGATGACGAGCGACGCATAGCGTTTGTCCGCCAGGGTCTGTTGCCGGAGGTGCAGCAGGCTCTGGCGGACACGCGTCAGGTCAATGCCCGGTTCGAGTTTCAGCACGAGTTTGCGGATGTTCTGCGACTTCACTTTCGCTACAGCCGGTTTGTCGGGTCCAAGCACCCGGTCGCCGAACAGTCGGCGCAGTTGCGCTCCCATCTCTATGGCGGCAGTCTCGACCGTGGCATCATGAAGATGTTTCAGAAAGACGTAAATCAGACGGGTGAAGGGAGGGTAGCGGAACGCCTGACGTTCCGTGGTCTGGCTGCGGTAGAACGCCCGGTAGTCGTGGTTCACCACCTGTCCGATGACCGGCAGGTCGCCGTTTTTCGTCTGTAGGATGACCCGTCCCTGACGGCCTTTCCGCCCGGCACGTCCTGCCACCTGCGCCATCATCGTGAAAGCCTGCTCGTAGGCGCGGAAGTCCGGGTAGTTGAGCATCGTGTCCGCATTGAGAATCCCCACCACACTCACCTTGTCGAAGTCCAGTCCCTTGGTCACCATCTGCGTACCTATCAGGATGTTGGTGCGCCCGGCACTGAAATCGTTGATGATGCGCTCGTAGGCATTGCGCGTGCGCGTGGTGTCCAGATCCATGCGCACCACCTTCGCCTCGGGGAAGAGGTCGCGCACCTGTTCCTCTATCTTCTCGGTGCCGAGGCCGCGCGGGCGCAGTTCCTTCGACTCGCAGCACGGACATTCATCGGGAATCCGGTAGGTGTAACCGCAATAGTGGCAGGTCAACTGGTTGGTCTGGCGGTGCAGGGTCAGCGACACGTCGCAGTGTTGGCACCGGGGCACCCATCCGCACTGGTTGCACTCCACCATCGGGGCAAAGCCGCGGCGGTTCTGGAAGAGGATTACCTGCTCTCCGTGCTGCAGGGCCTCGCGTATGCTGGAGATCAGGAGGGGCGAGAAGGGTCCGGTCATTTCCTTGCGGTGCTGCAGGAGAGCCACGTCGACAATCTCCACCCGGGGCAGTTGCGCACCACGAAAGCGTTCCGACAGCGTGACGAGACCATACTTGCCCGTCTGCGTGTTGTGATAGGTTTCCATGGAGGGGGTGGCCGTGCCCAGCACGACCTTTGCATCGGTCATCTGTGCCAGCACGATGGCCGCAGAACGGGCGTGGTAGCGGGGCGCAGGGTCTTGTTGCTTATAGGAGGTCTCGTGTTCCTCGTCCACGATGACCAGTCCCAGCCGTTGGAAGGGCAGGAACACGGCTGAACGGGCACCGAGAATCAGATCGTAGGGATGCGGCGAGAGTTGCTTCTGCCAGATTTCCACGCGCTCGGCATCCGAATATTTTGAATGGTAGATGCCCAGGCGGTCGCCGAACACGCGTTGCAGGCGCTGCATCATCTGCACGGTCAGCGCAATTTCGGGCAGGAGATAGAGCACCTGTTGCTTCTGTTCCAGTGCCCGGCGTATCAGGTGGATATAGATTTCGGTCTTTCCGCTGCCCGTCACACCGTGGAGCAGGGTGACGGAATGTCCCATCATCTGCACCAGCAGGCTGTTGTAGGCCGTGGTCTGCGGCTCGGTCAGCGGTGGGATGAGTTCGGGACGGTAGTCGCCGCCGTGGTTCAGCCGTCCCACCTCCACCTCGTAGGTCTCAAGCAGTCCACGACGCTCCAACTGGTCTACGACACTGGCCGTGGCGTGACTGCTGTTCATCAGTTCCTCGCGCGTCACCTCAGCCGTAGGAGTTCCCAGCGAGACTTCGTCCCAGTGGGACAGGAAGAGGTAGGTGTTGAAGGCTTCCAACTGCTTTCTGGCTCGGGTCAGCAACTGGAGAGCCACATGGAGCGAGGCTTCGTTGCGGTAGGCCGGAGCCAGACGGATGTAGGTCTCGGTCTTGGGCTTATAGCCGTCCTCGGCTTTCAGCCCGGCGGGCAGGGCGGCTTTGTACACATCGCCGATGGCCGCCATATAGTAGTCGGCAATCCAACGCCACAACTTCAACTGGCACCCGTTGACAACAGGTGCCGGATCCATGACCTCCAACAGTGGTTTGACCTCGTAGCCCTCCGGCCGCTCGCCGTGCAGACGGTCTACGATGCCCACATATTTCTTGGAACGGCCAAACGACACCAACACGCGCGTTCCCTCGCCCACGCGCATCCCCTCCGGCACGGCGTAGGTAAACGTGGCGTACAGGGGAACGGGCAATATTACGTCGGCATAGTCCACTTAGAAGAAATAAGCCACCGACACCTGCCAGGCGTTGGCCTTGGCCTTAATGGTTTTGCTGGTCAGGTCGCTGACCTCGAAGTCTCCGGTCTTGCCCAAGGCAAAGTTGTAGTTCACCGTGGCCTGCAGGTGTTTCAGCAGCGTGACACCGGCACCGACATTACCGCTGAGGGCACTGGACTTGAACCGCCAGTTCTTGACATTGTCGCCCAACGACTCGTTCTTGTCTCCGATGTTGAAGCCGAACTGCGGACCGGCGTAGGCAAAGATGTTGGCCAGACTGCCCAGCCCCACGGAATAGCGCACATTGACCGGAATCTGGATGGACTGCTGTTTCAGCGAAGTGCCGGTGGTCTTCTCTTGGGCTTCACGCTGGTCGTAGAGCAGCGATCCGTCCAGACCGAGTCCCACGACGGGAAGGGTAATCTTGGTGGTTACGCCGGCAAAGAAGCCGGTCTTGTTGTCGGCAGCCAGCAACTTACTGTCGTCGATGGAGAAATGGGTGAGGTTGAGACCGGCTTTCACACCGAAGTTCACTTGCGCCTGGGCTGGCACCGTCCATGCCATCCATATCAAGGCAATCAGCGGGAACAACTTTTTCATCTGTTTCATAGTTCTAATCAATTAGTGAATTGCACGGCAAAATTAAACATTCCTCATCGCAATTCCAAAAAAAACAATGCTTTTTTGGAAGCAATCCTCCAAAATTGTCAGCAACCTGCCACAACGTGGTTCGGATTGTCCGCTGACAGCGGCCATAGTTCTTTTGCATCGCCCGACCCCTGAAATCGTTTCACTCGAGTGAAATGATCAAATCACTCGAGTGAATCGATCGATTCAGTCGAGTGAAGGTTTTTAGCCCCCAATCTCCAAACACAGGAATCCGGCAGGGAATCATCCCCCTGCCGGATTCCTTATTATATTACGTCACGCAGTTGCGACGCGAACGATTTCTCTGACGGTCACTCCGGCTTGGCGGCAACGGCGCGAACCGGCATTCCATAGTGACTGGTATCAGCGGTTACCGTAAAGTTGGTGGTGGTGGCGGAGTACTCTATACAATAGGCAGATATGTATGAGGAATATACAGATCCGCGAGAACTTGACCAGCAGGTTACCCATGGGTTTTTTGTATAGTCATACAAATTCGTTCCGTCGTAGAAGCCCGAAACAGGCATGAATATCGATTTGTCGGTGTAACCCTCCTTTTGACTGGTCACCTTATATCCGTTCTTCTCTGCGTCCCACGCCCAACTACAGTTGCTGCAAAGTTCTTCTTTCAATTCCGTGCTGGTAGGCATCCGGCAATCTGCTCCCCAGTTTGCTGTGGCTGCATCGTCAGCGGCTTCGAGCGTGGTCTTTTTGTCGGTTTTGTTGTACTTCGTAAATTGGGAACCATCCCAATACTTGTAGGTTGTCTTGGCATAGTTGGTTTTTACGGCCTTGTCGCCCCAGTCTTTAGCCTCGCCGTAGGCGGTCACCTCGCCCCAAGCATAATACTTGCCGGCGGCGGTACTTTCCGTTGCGCCGACATTGCAGGTGGCCCAGAGTACGGACAGACCGAGGTCAACGAAATCATGACCGTCGACAAGGTACTCGTTGGCGGACTTTGTCAACGGACTGCCGGAGGCAATGGTCACCGTAGTCTTGTCCTGCACGAGTTTTCCGTTCTGCAAAGTCAGCGTGCCACCGGTCTTTGCGCCCAGTACTTTGGCGTTCAGCGTCTTGTCGTTCAGGTCAACCGTAGCGGCCTGCGCTGCACCGTAGGCACTGCTCAGCTTCACATTGGTCATCATTTTGTATTCGCCGCCGTTGGTAATGGCAGTCTTGAAGTCGCGCTCGCTGCTGATGTACGAGAAAGCAGCGTCCTTGCCGTCCACAACGATGTTGCTCGTGCCGTACTCGATGGCCGGAGTCTTGCAACCCTCAGTCGGAACGGTGATGTTGCTCATATTCGTGATGGTAACACCCTTGTCGTCGGCGGTGTTGGCGCAGACGTGGATGGCCGGGAAGTCGCTGGCGTTATCGCCGCTGACCACGATTTTGTTGCCCGTTCCGAAGGTAATCTCGGTCGGATACTGGTAGGCCGTGTTGATGTAGTTACCGATGGTGAGGGCAGCAAAGGCAGCATCGTTACCACTTGCCCAGGTATTCATCCAGCGGTTATCTTTGTAATCGGGAGCCAACTCTGCGTTGAGGGTAAAGGTGCAGCCGCTGATTTCCGTGTACGTACCACCACGGAGCAGTGCGCCCTGATGGTTACCGGAGAAGGTGCAGTTCGTCATCTTCACATCGGCCGGGATGTTGATCAGTGCACCGGTTCCGTTGGCAATGAACTTACTGTCCTCCAAATTGATTTTACAGCCAGTGGCCACTTTCGGTGTGGTCAGGGCGTTGGTGGAGAAAGCGAAATAGCCGCCGGTGATAGTCGAGTTGTTCTGGATATTGACCGTTGCGTTTTGTGCATTCTGCTTGATGAAGATGCAGCAATAGCTGTTGGCCTGTCCGTTGTAGGTAATGCCATCGAGGGTCAGCGTACCCTCGGTGTCGGCTGTCAGTGCGTCGCCGTCCGTCTGGACAATCGTACCGTTCTTCAGCGTCAGAGTGCTGCCGGTGCCAGCTACGAAGAGATCCTTGGTCGTCAGCGTCTTGCCGTTCAGGTCGAAGGAGACGGTCTTTCCTGTGGTGTATGTCCGGCTGAGGGTCAGGTTCTTGGTCAGCATGCAGTTTTCGCCGCCGTTGCTCATGGCTGTGGCAAAGTCGCTCTCCGTATCGATGAAGGTAGCCTTGACAACCTTAAAGTCGGTGAGAGATTCCGGATAGCTTGCACCATCCTCAACGTAGATAGTGGGAGTGCCAGTATAGTCTGCATCCTTCTCAATAGCCACAACCTTTGCACCGCTTTCGATGCGCAC
>CAVJNH010000064.1:0-15795 GCA_963651005.1 Oscillibacter sp. MSJ-31 | reverse complement strand
CGGCGACGTGGTGAAACAGGTGACCAGCGACGACGGCGGCAACGTGGAGGACGACACCGCCGACACCTCGGGCGGAAGCTCCTCGGGCAGCGGTAGCGGCAGCTCCTCGGGCGGCTCTACGCCCTCCGGCGACAGCGGCATCGGCGAGGACTAAGAAGTGAAGCTTCTCCGTAGGGTAAACAGGCAGAGCACACACGAAAAATCCTGCAAGCGATGAGACTTGCAGGATTCGTGCGCTTCAGGATGGGCTTGAACCAACGACCCCCTGATTAACAGTCAGGTGCTCTAACCAACTGAGCTACTGAAGCGGGTTTGCGGGTGCAAAGGTAACACGTTTTTCCGAAACACGCAAACTTTTCGGGGAAAAAAAATGTTTTTCGGTTATTTTTCTATAATTTTGCACCGCAGAAACGCAAGAAACGGCAAGAAACAACAATTTCCCATGAACAAATACACCATCTACCGGCTGTGCCGCACGGCGGCTTTCGCCAGTCTGCTGGCCCTCGCGCCCGTGAAGGCGGCGGCGCAGGAGGCCCGGAACCACAACCTCGACGTGGCCAAGAACATCGAGATTTTCAACGCCATCTACCGGACGCTCGACCTGATGTACGTCGACACGCTCGACGCCAACAGCGTCATCGGGAACGGCATCAACGCCATGCTCCGGTCGCTGGACCCCTACACCGAATACTACCCCGAAAGCAAGCAGAAGGACCTGAAGATGCTGATGACGGGCAAGTATGCCGGCATCGGAGCCGTGGTGCGCTACCACCAGCGGCTGAAACAGGTGGTCATCGACGAGCCTTACGAGGGAATGCCGGCGGCCAAGGCCGGACTGTGCAAGGGCGACATCATCCTGCAAATCGACGACTCGCTGATGACGGGCAAGACGGTGAGCTACGTGAGCGAACACCTGCGCGGCGACGCCGGAAGCACCTTCCTGCTGAAGGTGAAGCGTCCGTCGACGGGCAAGACGCTGAACTTCAAGATTACCCGGGAGAGCATCAAGACCCCGGAGATCACCTGGTACGGCATGCGCCCCGACAGCGTGGGGTACATCTGCCTGAGCACCTTCTCCGGCGAACCGGCCAAGCCCATGCGACTGGCCTATCTGGACCTGATACAGCGCGGGGCGCGGAAACTCATCCTCGACCTGCGCGGCAACGGCGGCGGTTCCGTCTCGGAGTGTGTCGACATCGCCAATATGTGGCTGCCGAAGGGGCTGACCCTGGTGGAGACCAAGGGCAAGCTGCGCCGCGCCAACTCCGACTACAAGACCCGTCTGGAACCCATCGACACCCTCATGCCCATCATCGTGCTGGTGGGCGACGACACGGCCTCGGCCAGCGAGATCGTGAGCGGTTCGCTCCAGGACCTCGACCGCGGAGTCATCGTGGGCACACGCACCTACGGGAAGGGACTGGTGCAGATTCCCAACGTGGAGCTGCCCTACAACGGCAACCTCAAGCTGACCACCTCCAAATACTACATCCCCAGCGGACGCTGCATACAGGCCATCAACTACAACCACAACGGCGGCTACAAGGAGCACGTGCCCGACTCGCTCACCCGCGTGTTCCACACCGCAGGAGGGCGTGAGGTCCGCGACGGCGGCGGCATCTGTCCCGACGTGGAGGTGAAGCCCGACACCATGCCGAACATCCTGCTCTACCTCGACCGCATCGACTCCACCGAGGTGATGTTCGACTACGTGACGGACTACATCGCCAGCCACCCCACCATCGCTCCGCCCGACCAGTTCCGGCTGACCGACGCGGACTATGCCGCCTTCACGCAACGGGTGCTGAAGGCCGGGTTCACCTACGACCAGATCAGCAAGAAGCAGTTTGAAGACCTCGTGAAGACGGCGCAGTTCGAGGGCTACTACGACGACGCGAAGGCCGAGTTCGAGGCACTGAAGGCCAAGCTCGACCACCACGACATCCGGCAGGAGCTGACGCGCCACCGCGCCGAGATACAGCGGCAGATGGAGATGGACATCGTGTCGGCCTACTACTTCCAGCAGGGACAGGTGCAGTTCCTGCTCCGGGACGACAAGACGCTCCGGAAGGCCGAACAGATTTTCAATACGCCGGGAGCCTACCGGAAACTGCTGACAAAGAACACCAATCAAGCCGGATTATGACATTGAACAGGAATATCGCCACCACATTCGCCTTGGCACTCGCTCTGATGTGCCAGGCACAGAGCCGCAAGATGATGAACCTGTCGGCGTGGGACTTCTCCCGCGACGGCCAGTCGTGGCAACAGGTGCAGGTGCCCCACGACTGGGCCATCGCCGGCCCTTTCGACAAGAAATGGGACTTGCAGTATGTGGCCATCGAACAGAACGGAGAGAAGGAAAAGACCGAGAAGTCGGGACGCTCCGGGGCTTTGCCTTGGATAGGCGAAGGGTTCTACAAGGTGGACTGGACGGCTCCCAAGGGCTACGAGCGTGCCGTCCTCGTGTTTGACGGAGCCATGAGCCAGCCCGTGGTGCGCGTGAACGGCAAGGAGGCGGGCCAGTGGGCTTACGGCTACAATGCCTTCCGCATCGACATCACCCCTTACATCCGGTTCGGCAAGAGCAACCTCATCGAGGTGCATCTCCACAATGTGGAGGAGAGCAGCCGCTGGTATCCGGGGGGCGGCCTCTATCGCCCGGTCACCGTCGAACTGTACGGGAAAGTGCATTTCTCCACGTGGGACACCTTCGTGAGGACGCTGGACGCGGACAGGCAGGAGGCCGAACTGGAGGTGAACGCGCGCTTGGAGGGACAGCCCGGCAAGAACGGCAAGACGGTAATCAGCCTGACGGACAAGGACGGCAAGACCGTGGCCCAACAGACCATTGACGGCGCGACCCCAGAGGTCAAGACGACGCTCAAGGTAGAGCATCCCCAGTTGTGGAGCCCCGAGTCACCTTATCTATATAATATAAAGCTCACCCGATACGAGGGCAAGAAGGTGGCCGACGAGCAGACCGTGAGGACGGGCATCCGTACCGTGGCCGTGTCGAAGGAGAACGGCTTCCAACTCAACGGCATCAGCCGCAAAATCAAGGGCGTGTGCCTCCACCATGACCTCGGCCCCCTCGGTGCTGCCGAGAACAAGGCGGCACTCATCCGTCAGATCAGGACGATGAAGGAGATGGGGTGCGACGCCATCCGTACTGCCCACAATATGCCTTCCACGATGCAGATGGAAGTCTGCGACTCGTTGGGCATGATGGTGATGGCGGAGAGCTTCGACATGTGGATTTACCCCAAGTGCAAGAACGGCTACGCCCAGTTCTTCAAGGAGTGGAGCGACAAGGACATCGCCAATCTCGTGAAGCACCACCGCAACCACCCGAGCATCGTGATGTGGAGCATCGGCAACGAGATTCCCGAACAGGGGAGCAAGGAGGGCGTGGAGATTGCCCGGCGCTTGCAGGACCTCTGCCACCGCCTCGACCCCTCGCGCCCGGTCACGCAAGGCATGGACAGGGCGGAGGCCGCACTGCAGTCGGGCTTTGCCCAGACGATGGACGTGCCGGGGTTCAACTACCGCGTGCACAAGTACCACAAGAACATCAGTCAACTGCCGCAGGGATTCCTCCTCGGTGCGGAGACGGCCTCCACCGTCAGCTCGCGCGGCGTGTACAAGTTTCCGGTGGTGGTGCGCCACAAGGACAACATCCCCTATCCCGACGGCCAGTGCAGCAGCTACGACACCGAGTATTGTTCGTGGAGCAACCTGCCCGACGACGACTGGAAGATGCAGGACGACTACAGTTGGGTCATCGGCGAGTTCGTCTGGACGGGCTTCGACTATCTCGGCGAGCCGTCGCCCTACGACACCTACTGGCCTTCGCGCAGCAGCTATTTCGGCATCTGCGACCTGGCCGGCCTGCCCAAGGACAGATACTATATGTACCGCGCGCGATGGAACGAGCACGAACACACCACCCACCTCCTGCCCCACTGGAACTGGCAGGGACGCGAGGGCGAGGTGACTCCCGTCTATTGCTACACGGACGGCGTGGAGGGCGAACTCTTCGTCAACGGCAAGAGCCAGAGACGGGTGAGGAAAGACCCGTCGAGCCGCCTCGACCGCTACCGCCTGCGCTGGAACGACGTGCGGTATGAGCCGGGCGAAATCCGTGTGGTGACGTACAACCAGTATGGTGACAAGGTGGGCGAGGACGTGAGGCGCACGGCAGGCGAACCGGCACAGTTGCAGCTCCAGGCCGACCGCGACAGGATTGCGGCGGACGGCAACGACCTGGCTTTCGTCACGGTGAGCCTGCTCGACAAGGACGGCACCGAATGTCCGCTGGCCGACGACGAACTCACCTTCGAGGTCAGTGGAGCCGGAACGTTCAAGGCCGCGTGCAACGGCGATGCCACCTCGCTCGAACCGTTCACCCGGCCGCAGATGAAACTCTTCTCGGGCAAGCTCGTGGTCGTCGTACAGAGCAAGAAGCAGCAGGGCGACATCACGCTGACGGTGAAGGACAGCAAAAGGAATCTGGTGGAAAAGACGGTTTTGAAGGCCCTTTGACCATTCCTTGCCAGCAGGTCAATTCGGAAATAAAAAGAAAAGAAATAAAGACTATGGACACAATCAAAAAACAATTCGCAAAAAAGCTGATGGACATCCAAGCCATCAAGCTGCAACCCGAAGCCCCTTTCACATGGGCTTCCGGCTGGAAATCCCCCATCTATACGGACAACCGGCAGACCCTGTCGTACCCCGACGTGCGCTCGTTCGTGAAGCTCGAACTCTGCCACGCCATCCAGAAATACTTCCCCGAGGCGGAGGCCGTGGCGGGAGTGGCCACCGGAGCCATTGCCCAGGGAGCCCTCGTGGCCGACGAGCTGGGACTGCCCTACGCCTATGTGCGTCCGAAACCGAAAGACCACGGGATGGGCAACCAGGTGGAAGGCCGCATCGGGAAGGGTGCGAAGGTCATCGTCGTGGAAGACCTCATCTCCACCGGAGGAAGCAGTCTGAAAGCCGTGGAGGCTCTGCGCCAGTACGGCTGTGAGGTCATCGGGATGGTGGCTTCGTTCACTTATGGCTTCCCCGTGGCGGAACAGGCTTTCAAGGAGGCTGGTGTGCGGCTGGTGACCCTGAGCGACTATGCCGCCGTGCTCGAACAGGCTGCCGAGACGGGCTACATCAAGGCCGAGGACGTAGAGGTGTTGAACGAATGGCGTAAGGACCCGGCAGCGTGGCGCGTATGACCCAGTTTGAAAGCAGCGTGTACCCGATTCCCTATCCCGTAGGGAACGTCTACCAGACCCTCAGCGACCTGACGCATCTGGAACGGATAAAAGACCGCGTGCCCGAGGACAAGCTGAAGGACTTTCAGTTTGACAAGGACAGCGTGCAGGTCAGCGTGACCCCCGTAGGGACGCTGAGGCTGCGCATCGTCGAGCGCGAGGAGAACAAGTGCATCAAGTTCGAGGCCGAGCAGTCGCCCGTGCCCTTCAACCTCTGGATACAGATGCTCCCCGTCAGCGACCAGACGAGCAAGATGCGCGTCACGGTCAAGGCCGACATTCCGTTCATGCTGAAAGGCATGGTCAGCGGCCCGTTGAAGGACGGCGTGGAGAAGATCGGGGCGGCACTGGCACAGGTGCCCTACACGCTTTAGACCCGTTCCCGTTTCACCGACAATGATACATACGACAGATGAATAAACTTTGGGAGAAAAACTTTGAAGTAAACGACGAGATAGAGCGGTTCACCGTCGGACGAGACCGGGAGATGGACCTCTATCTGGCTCCTTACGACGTGATGGGCTCCATGGCACACATCACGATGCTGGAGCACATCGGGCTTCTGGAAGCCGACGAACTGCACCGACTGCTGGCGGAGCTCCGGCGCATCTACGAGGTCTGCCAACGGGGCGAGTTCCGCATCGAAGACGACGTGGAGGATGTCCATTCGCAGGTGGAGCTGCTGCTGACGCGGAAGCTGGGCGACATGGGCAAGAAAATCCACTCGGGACGCTCGCGCAACGACCAGGTGCTGGTCGACCTGAAACTCTTCACCCGTCACCAGCTCCGGGAGGTGGCCGACGGCGTGAAGCTGCTGTTCGACGAACTCCTTGCCAAGAGCGAGCAGCACAAGGACGTGCTCATGCCGGGGTACACCCATCTGCAGATTGCCATGCCGTCGTCGTTCGGCCTGTGGTTCGGAGCCTATGCGGAGTCGCTGGCCGACGATATGCTGTTCCTGCAGGCGGCCTACAGGATGACGAACCGCAACCCGTTGGGTTCGGCAGCCGGCTACGGATCGTCGTTCCCGCTGGACCGGCAGATGACCACCGACCTGTTGGGCTTCGACTCCATGGACTACAACGTGGTCTATGCACAGATGGGACGGGGAAAGATGGAGCGCAACGTGGGGTTCGCCCTGGCGACCATTGCCGGAACACTGGCCAAGATGGCGTTCGATGCCTGTCTCTTCAACTCGCAGAACTTCTCGTTCGTGAAGCTCCCCAAGGAGTGTACCACCGGGAGCAGCATCATGCCGCACAAGAAGAATCCCGATGTCTTTGAACTCATCCGGGCCAAGTGCAACAAGATACAGTCACTGCCCCAGCAGGTGACCCTCATCATGAACAACCTGCCCGTCGGCTATTTCCGCGACCTCCAGATCATCAAGGAGGTGTTCCTGCCGGCCTTTGACGAACTGAAAGACTGTCTGCAGATGGCCGCCTACATCATCAACAAGATGGAAGTGCGCAAGGACATCCTCGACAATCCGATGTACGACCCGATGTTCTCCGTGGAGGAGGTGAACCGGCTGGCCGCCGCAGGAATGCCCTTCCGCGACGCTTACAGGAAGGTGGGGCTGGACATCGAGGCGGGAACGTTTACGCCCGACAAGCACATCCACCACACGCATGAAGGCTCCATCGGCAACCTCTGCAACGACAGGATTGCCGGCTTGATGCAACAGGTGTTGGGAGGCTTCGGCTTCGAGCGCGTCGCCGAGGCCGAAAAGGCACTGCTCGCCAAGGGTTAAAAGTCACTGTCATGGGGAAAAACGGAAAGCGCATCCTGACGACTGTTGCAATGGCACTGGCCGCCGTGGCCTGCACCACCGACGCGGAGTACAGTTCCTGGCCGTGCCGCTTCGTGTACGACAACGGAGTCCATCTGGACCAGACCCTGGCCACCGCCACCAACAGCCTGTCGCGCGGCGTGTTCTGCCACATTACGGAAACCGTAAGGCAGGGGGCGCGCCATCTGGTCTTCACCAACTCCGAAGGACTGTCCTCCACCCAGCGCGAAACGGCTGCCGAGAACCAGAGCAACTATCAGCTCGGCCTCTGCAACGGCATCATCGTGGGGTTCCAGACCTTCAACACCCAACCGAACGGCGGCTTCGTGGCCTATGATGCCCAGTGTCCGAACTGCGTCCGGACGGGCAATGCAGCCGGAAGCAGCAAATACATCGTCCGGATGGACAGCAAGGGAATGGCCACCTGCCCCAACTGCAACCGCCAATACCAGCTCAACAACCGCGGCATCGTGGTCAACGGCGAGAAGGACGACCACAAACTGGAACAGTATGCACAGGCCAACACCACAGGGCCGACAGGCATCCTCTCCGTCTTCTCACGGCAGTAAGGAAAATACGCCGTTTTGCCATTCCGGAATGACAAACAACACCTTATATATGATAAATAAAGGTTAAACGGCAAGAAAAATGTCACGGGAGCATGGCATTTTAAGATAAAAGTGGTAACTTTGCGAACGAAAATTTACAACCATCCATTAAATAACAGATTCATTATGATTATTGAAAACATTCACGCAAGAGAGATTCTGGATTCACGTGGTAATCCTACTGTAGAGGTTGAAGTAACTCTGGAGACTGGCGATATGGGCCGTGCCAGCGTTCCTTCCGGCGCTTCTACCGGTGAGAACGAGGCACTGGAGCTCCGCGACGGCGACAAGAACCGCTATCTGGGCAAGGGTGTCCAGAAGGCTGTGGAGAACGTCAACACCAAGATTGCTCCCGCCATCGAAGGCATGAGCGTGCTGGACCAGCGCGCCATCGACGAGAAGATGCTGGAGCTCGACGGAACACCCACCAAGAAGAACCTGGGTGCCAATGCCATCCTGGGCGTGTCGCTGGCCGTGGCCCACGCTGCTGCCAACTACCTGCAGATTCCCCTCTATCGCTATATTGGCGGTACAAACACCTACGTTCTGCCCGTTCCCATGATGAACATCGTGAACGGCGGTGCACACTCCGACGCTCCCATCGCTTTCCAGGAGTTCATGATCCGTCCGGTTGGCGCTGCCAACGAGAAGGAAGGCATCCGCATGGGTGCTGAGGTGTTCCACAACCTGGCCAAGCTGCTGAAGGCCCGCGGCCTCTCCACGGCTGTCGGCGACGAGGGCGGTTTCGCTCCCAACTTCGACGGCATTGAAGATGCCCTCGACACCATCATGGAGGCCATCAAGGCTGCCGGATACGAGCCGGGCAAGGACGTGAAGATTGCCATGGACTGCGCCGCTTCGGAGTTTGCCGTGCAGGAGAATGGAGAGTGGTTCTACGACTACCGCCAGCTGAAGAACGGCAAGAAGAAGGACCCCAACGGAAAGAAGCTCAGCGCAGAGGAGCAGATTGCTTACCTCGAACAGCTCATCACCAAATATCCTATCGACTCCATCGAGGACGGTCTCGACGAGAACGACTGGGACAACTGGGTGAAACTCACACAGCGCATCGGCGACCGTTGCCAGTTGGTGGGTGACGACCTGTTCGTGACCAACGTGAAGTTCCTGGAGAAGGGCATCAAGATGGGTGCTGCCAACTCCATCCTGATCAAGGTGAACCAGATCGGTTCGCTGACCGAGACCCTCGATGCCATCGAGATGGCTCACCGTCACGGCTACACCACCGTTACCTCTCACCGTTCCGGCGAGACGGAGGACACGACCATTGCCGACATTGCCGTGGCCACCAACAGCGGCCAGATCAAGACCGGTTCGCTCTCCCGTACCGACCGTATGGCCAAGTACAACCAGCTCATCCGCATTGAAGAGCAGCTCGGCGGACGTTCCGTTTATGGCTACAAGAAGCTGAAGTAATCTTGAATAGGACAAACATTGTGAAAAGGGGTGGATGCCGCGCGGCTTCCACCCCTTATATTGTTTATACGGACTGCGCGTGCGCCGCACAGGCTATTGCCGCAGCCGCTCGCGACACTGCTCCAGAATCCGCAGCACCTCGTCCATCGTCTCGGCCTGCAACATGGCGATGCGGGTCTGGCGGAAGTCGGGAATGCCCTTGAAGACGGGCGACGCAGCCAGATGGCGGCGCGTGTGGAGGATTCCGCGGCGTTCGTCGATGCGTGCCACGTTGATGCGCAACTGCTCTTCCAGCACGTCTATCTTCTCGTCGAGGGAGAGTTCCTTCCTGCTGAATATCCAGGGGCAGCCGAAGGTGGCGCGCCCGATCATCACCGCATCCACACCATAACGGTCGAAGGCGCGGTCGGCATCGTCCAGCGACTTGATGTCGCCATTTCCGATGATGGGAATATGGATGCGCGGATTGCGTTTCACCTCACCGATGAGCGTCCAGTCGGCCTCTCCCGTGTACATCTGCGCCCGGGTGCGCCCATGGATGGTCAGTGCCTGGATGCCGCAGTCCTGCAACTGCTCGGCCAGCGTGGTGATGATGAGACTGTCGCTGTTCCACCCCAGACGGGTCTTCACGGTGACGGGAAGGCGCACCGCGTCGACCACCTGACGGGTGATGTCGAGGAGCTTGTCCACGTGCTGTAACATTCCGGCTCCGGCTCCCTTTCCGGCCACCTTCTTGACCGGACAGCCGAAGTTGAGGTCAATGAGGTCGGGGCCGGCCTGCTCCACGATTTTGGCGGCTTCGACCATGGCTTCCGTATCGCGCCCGTAAATCTGGATGCCCACGGGACGTTCCTCGTCGGCAATCGTCAGTTTCCGGACTGTGGACTGGATGTCGCGCACCAACGCCTCAGCCGATACAAATTCCGTATAGACCATGGAAGCGCCGAAACGCTTGCAGAGCAGGCGGAAACCGATGTCGGTCACGTCCTCCATCGGTGCCAGGAAGACGGGGCGTTCCCCCAGAATGATGTTTCCTATCTTCGTCATGCTTGATGGTTAGTTCAACAGATGATACGTGCCGCCGGCCATCGGCCGCACCACGCCCTTCATCTCCAGGGCAAAGAGCAAGGCGGAGACCTGTCCGATGGGCAGGTTGGTCGTGGTCGTAATCATATTGATTTGAAGGTCGTTGGCCCGTTGCAGGGCTGCGACGATGCGCTGTTCGTCTTCCGTCAGGTCGGGGAAGAGCTGCCGCTCCACGGCCTGTGGCCTTTCCCCGGCAACCGTCCATCCCATCGATTCGAGGAAGTCGGCTGCCGACGTAATCAGTGTCGCCCCGTTGTTGCGGATGAGCCGATTGCACCCCTTGCTGTATTCGGACGTTACCGGGCCGGGGAAAGCAAACACCTCGCGCCCGTAGTTCTGGGCAATGTCTGCCGTGATGAGGCTGCCGCCGCGCGCTGCACTTTCCACGACGACAACGGCATCGCTCATGCCGGCCACGATGCGGTTGCGGCGCACAAAATTCATCTTGTCCAAACGCGTCGTCGACATATACTCCGTCAGCAGACCGCCCTGTCCGGCCATCTGTTGGGCAATGCCGCGGTGAGCCGCCGGATAGAGCGTGTCCAGTCCGTGCGCCAGCACGCCCACGGTGTCCATCCCGTTGTCGAGCGCATACCTATGGGCAAACACGTCAGCCCCGTAGGCCAGACCGCTGACAATGACCGTGTCGGGAACTTTCGCCCGGAGGTCGGCCACGAAGTGCCGGATGAGGTCGTTGCCATACGTCGTGCAGCGTCGCGTCCCCACGATGCTGACCATGTGGGCGGCGTTGAGGTCTGCCGTGCCGCGGAAGTAGAGCACGAGGGGCGCGTCGGCACACTCCCGTAGCCGTGCCGGATAACGCTCACTGTGGAAAGGCAGGGCGGCGATGCCGTGTGCCGCGATGAATCCGGCCTCCGTATCGGCGCGCTGCAACGCTTCCGTCCAGTCCTGCAACAGATCCGACAGCCGGGACGAGCACTCCGGGACGACGGCGGCAAGCCGTTTCCGGTTCTCGTACACCGCCTGCGCCGAACCCAATTCGCAGTAGAGCCGTTTCGCGGCAGGCAGGCAGGAACCGGTCAAGTGGCTCAGTGCCATGGCGTAGCGTGTCTCTCCGTCCATCATCGGGTCAGTCCACTAAAGCCCTGTCGTACTCCTCGCTGCTGGCGAGCTTGCCGTTCACGAGGCACACCAGCGTGATGATGCCCCGGAAGCACAGCGTCTCGTCCGATGCCCGGAAGATGTCTTGATGGAACACATACTTCACGCCGTCCTTCTCCATCCACAGCCGCGAGATAAACTCGTCGTCACAGCGGAGCGGGGTCTTGTACTGCAGGTTCATGCGGGCCACTACGGCATCGATGCCGCGCTCGTGCATGTCGGAAAAACTCAGGCCGCGCGACTGCAGGAACCGGTGCCGCGTGTGTTCGGCATAATGCAGGTAGTTGGCATTGTTGACGATTCCCTCAATGTCACATTCATAATCGCGCACTTCCATGCGTGTCTCAAAGGTGTATTTGTTCATTTCTATGGTTGTGTTTTGTCTGTCATTGTCGTGTGTCCGTCTTCCGGCCGCCGCAGGTACTCATAGCCGATGCGGCAGCGCAGGCAGTCTTTCCGGTCGCAATATTCCTTTTTCAGTTGGATGAGTGCCTGCGAGTCTCCGGCTGACTTCACCTTCAGTCCGCAGTCGTTCCACATACGGATGATGTAGTTGTTCTCGGGGCGGAGCTGTTCCAGCATATTGAAAGCCCGGTCGCAATACTCCTCCTTGCCCGTATGTCGGCCATAGGCGAAGAGCATCGGGATGCAGGTGTTGATGATCAGCAGATTGATGGAGAAGGGCGACAGATGCTTGGTGTTGATGCCGCTTTCCTGCCCGAAGGTGTAGTGGGTCTGCCAGTAGTCCGACACTTCCGTGCCCAGCATATCCTGCAGGTCGCACATGGTCAGGCAGTCGGTCAGTTGCGACAGGCTGGTTTTGCGCTTATGGTAAAGAAAAGCCAGTTGCGACAGGCGGATGTACGGGAAGTTCTGGGGTCGCAGCCGCAGGAAGTGCCAGTGGGTGTGGTCCATCGGGCGGAGGGAGAACTTGTGGGCCAGATAGGCATATTCCTTGCCGAGGCGTTGGAAATAGGGGTCGGCGACGGCTGCTGCGCGGTAGCGCTGCGGAACGGACTCCGGTGCGAGCAGTCCGGCCTGCCCCATGAAGATGGCCTCCACCTGGAACAGGTCGTCGCGGTGATGCCCCACGGCGGACAGGGGAATGTGGGCAGCCCACTCCTCGAAGCTGTCGCCGTTGATTCCGAACCCGTAGTTGCGCGCCAGCGTCATGAAATAGGCCGCTTCCCAAGAACCATCGGAGCGGCGGACGCGCTGGGTTATCGCCTCCGTCTTCTGTTCCAGACGCTCGGTCTGCAGTGCCGCCATCCACGCCCGGACGGTGATGGGAGCGAGGTCGGGAATAATCCGGTAGCACGGCGGATAGTGGTCGGTGCGGAGCAGTTCCTCGAAATGGTCGGTGATGCGCTGGGGCACGTCAAGCTGCAGTTGCGGAAGATATTGGCCCAACGTATTGGTCACGTCGCAGTCGATGTTTCTTGCCACATGAAGCACCACATTGTCGTAGGCCGCATCGCGGTCGTGGCCGTGAAGGAACCAATCGCTTGACTTCTCGTGGATTTCCACGTTGCCCACCCACAGCGTCTGCCCGATTTTCACCTTGGCGTTGAAGAAGTCCGGGCCGCTGTTGCGGTTGTGCAGGCCAGGGTCAATCACCTCGACGGGAAGTCCGTCGGTGGTGGCAAGTGGCCGGGCAGGCAACAGGCGGTGTTTCCATACGTAGTGTAGCAGTTGTTCCATGCAGCATGAATAATCACGCTGCAAAGTTACGCAAATTATTCCTGTTGGGCAACTTTACAGCCGTTCTTTTTCTGCGGCGGTGGGCAGACGGGGCGGTCGGAGGCCGCTCCTTACATCTTATAAAAGGCGATGTATTCCTTCAGCAGACGCAGCATTTCGTCGACGGCGCGCTTCCGGTACACGCCTTTCAGCGTGTGGAAACACCCGATCATCTGGCACGCCTCCCCTTCCAGCGGAATGGCGCGGAGGTCTGGGTTGGTCGCCACGGCCGAGCACGAGAGGACGGTCAGCATCTTGCTCTTGCGCACCAGCCGCAGCAGCGGCGTGGCAATGTTCAGCTCCACCCGGGTGTTGAGGGTGATGTCGCTGGCCGTCAGGAGCTGTTCCAGCACGTTGCGTGCCTGCAACCCTTTGGCCGGGAGCGCGAAGGAATAACGGGCAATGTCCGCCAGTGTCAGCGACGGACGCGAGGCCAACTCGTGGTCTTGCGGAACGACCACTCCCAGCCGGTCTTTGAACAGTTCCACCGACTCCACCTGTCTGTTGGTCTGCGTGGGCTTGTACGACAGCACAACGTCCAGATCATGGTGGCACAGCATGTCGAGCAGCTCCTCCATCCGCCGATAGACAATCTCTATCTGAATCTTCGGATAGAGGCGGCAGAAGGCGGTGACCACCTCGGCGGTCATCAGCGAGAAGGAGTGGGTCACTCCGACACGGAGCGTTCCGCCTTTCATCTGCGTCAGGTCGGTCATCCGCGCCAAACACGCGTCGGCATCCGTCACCGTCCGCCGGGCATAGGCGACCAGTTCCGTGCCGGCTTCCGTCAGGTGGACTTCGTGGCTGTTGCGGTCGAACAGCACGACGTCAAGCTCGTTTTCCAACTGCTTGACGGCCTGCGTCAGCGTGCTCTGCGTGATGAACAGTTGCTTGGATGCTTCCGAAAAGTTGAGCGTTTCTGCGACTTTCAGGAAGAAGCGGAGTTGTCTCAGTTCCATGTTATGCTTTTTTAGTGTCACTCAGTTCGGTCTGCCTGCGCGCATCGACCAGGATGGGAATCGTCACTCCGAGCACCATCAGGATGACCGTGATGACGCACACCATGCCGTTGTAGCTGAACAGATAGTACGCATGGTTGAATGCGTCCTCTGTCTTGCACATGATGCACTGCAACAGTCCCTCGACGGCGCGGTAGGCGTACATTCCCGGTATCATCGGCAGCAAGGCCGGAAAGGCCAGTGCTTCGGCCGGAATACGCCAGCGGCGGCTCGCCTTCGGAGCAAAGAATCCAATCATCAATGCGCCGACGAAGGCCGCCGGAATCAGCCCCCAGCCACAGGCGTGCATCAGCACGAAGCGGGTGGCGTGGCCTGCCGCGGCCAACAGGGCGCACCCCTTGAAGGCCCGGACGGGAACATTACTGATGCTTCCGAAGCCGATGGCGGCAATGGCGGCGAAGAAACCATCCTGCAGGATGTCTATTATCATAACGTGGAATTTTCAGAAATATTGTATGTTCATTAAAATAATGCCGACAGACAGGCCGATGCCCAGACAGGCGGTCAGCACGCTGGCCTCGATGAAACGGCTGATGCAACACAGCAGGTGGCCGTGGATCAGGTCGCTGACGGAATTGATGTAGGGAATGCCGGGCACGAGATACAGGACGCTGGTTCCCAGCGCGATGTCGGGCGTGCCGGTGCAATGGAAGATGAAGCCGGCACTGGCGATGACTGCCGAACAGCAGGCGGCGCAGAGGACGGCCAGTCGCATATCCCACCCCCACTCCCGGTGGAGCGCGTTCTTGATCCAGAAGCCTTCTACCGTGGCAATGAAGACGATGAGCATGGCTTTCCAGTCGCCGTCAAACAGGCGGCAGAACGACGCGTTGGCCAGACCGGTCAGCAGGGTGACCAGCCATGCGTTCAGCCGCGGCTTCGCCAGAATCTCCTGCATCTCGGCCTTGGCCTTCTCCAGCGTGAGATGGAGGTCGCGGATGTCCCACGACAAGTGGCTCAGCCGGGAGATGATGTAGAAGTTGAGTCCTGTGCCCGGCAGTTTCTCCCCTACCGAGAAGGCGTGGCTGTGGGTCTCGTTCCACACCGTGACGGTGACCGTGTGGGGCAGTATGATGATTTCCGCAGCCACGCCGTAGGCTGTGGCGATGCGGTGGATGGTCTTCTCGCAACGCGCCGACGTGCCGCCGGAGGCCAGCATGACGGCGGCGTATTGAGACAGGAAGTGGGCGATGTCCTTAAAGTTGCTCGATGTCGTAGTCGTCATAGGTCATGCCTGTTTCCGCATCCTGCACCATCACTTCCTCTTCTACAATATGGCTGGCCGTCATGCCGTCGTAACTTTCGTTGCCGTAGTAGGTCTTGTCTTCGCAGGCCTTGCTCCTTTCCTTGTAGTTCCTGTAGGCCACCGCCCATTTTCTCTGCATCAGAATAACCAGCGGCATGGCCAGCGAAACCGTGAGAATAATCAGTCTATACATTTCCATAATCTATTTTTTTATTGTTGTTCTTTCTGTCCGGGGTTCCAGAGTGTCCTGCCCGAAGGCTGCGCTCCGAAATCCGCTGCAAAGGTCTTGCTTTTTTCCCATATCTGCCCGCATCGGCTATTAAAATTTCCGAATGTCGCTATCAATATTTTTCTGGGCAGGAAAAATGAACTTTCTAGGCAGAGAGAAAAAACTCCCACTTTCAAGATAGAAGTGCAATTCTTATGGGTTGACATGGGGAGTCCCCACAGGGGGATGTACGTTCCTCGGAGCGTAGCG
>CAVJNH010000063.1:0-16059 GCA_963651005.1 Oscillibacter sp. MSJ-31 | reverse complement strand
CGCTACGCTCCGAGGAACGTACATCCCCCTGTGGGGACTCCCCATGTCAACCCATCAGAATTGCACTTCTATCTTGAAAGTGGGTCGACGCGCAGCGTCAGAGGTAGTGCAAACCGCAGGTCGCGAAGCCCAGAGGTACGAATAAGTGAGAGGTATACCCTCTGACTATTTCTCGTTGAAGAGCAGTTGCAGGAGGGTTTGTCCTACGGCTTTCAGTGTATTCCTGTCGATGTGCTGCATATCGTCGCTGACGGTGTGCCAGGTCGGGCCGAAAGAGCTTTGTTGACAGTCCGGATAGTAGTTGATGATGTCGACACAGGGGATGTGGGCCACCTCATTGACCGGCACATGGTCGTCGGTCACATAGCCTCCGGGTTCCATCGGGAAAAAGCTGCTGTAACCCGCCGCACTCGCTGCGCTCCAGAGGCGGTCGACCAGGCGTTTGGCCTGTTGCAGCGAAAAGCCCTCGTGGTAGAACCGTGCACCCTGTCCGCCCACCATGTCGACCAGCACGGCATAGCGATAGCGGTCGACACCGGCTGCGGCGTAGATCTTGGCCCAGTGTTGTGCGCCCAAAGCCCAGGAGTTACCGTCGTCCGAGGCATCGATCCATGACGGAACACCCCAGTCTTCGGCATCGAAGCAGACGAAGTCCACGGCCACAGGCAGCGAGTCGTTGTGCTGGAGCAGGCGTGCCAGTTCCAGCATGACGGCCACCCCCGACGCTCCGTCGTTGGCCGCCATGACGGGTTTACGCCAGTTGGCCGAGTCGGGGTCGTTGTCCGCCCACGGTCGGCTGTCCCAGTGTGCACACAGCATGACACGCGTGCTGTCCGTTCCGCGTCGGGGCATGGACGCGATGATGTTGGTGCTCTTCAGCACCGTGCCGTCATAGCCCTTGAGGTCTGCCTGTTGCAGTTCGACGCTGCAACCGTATCTCCGGAACTGTGCGGCAATCCATTCGCCACACTTCCCGTGGGCTTCGCTGTTCATGGTGCGCGGACCGAAGGCGCACTGTGCGGCGCAGAAGGCGTAGGCCGAGTCGGCGTTGAACGCCACATTGACGCTGGCGGTCTCTGCCGCAGGTTGTCTGTTGGTGGTTCCGCAGGCCGCGAAGGCGGCCAAGATGCCCCACAGTGACAGGGCTGCAGGCAGGCGGTGTCTTGTCATTTTCAACATGAATGTCCTCTGTTTTTATGTTATTCACGGGCAGCCTGCACCTGCGTCATGACCCGCAGGAAATTGCCGCCCCAGATTTTCCGAATGTCCGCTTCCGAATAGCGTCGGGCCATGAGCTGCCGAGTGAAATTGATCATCTCCGACGAACAGGAGAGGCCGCGCACGCCGCCGTCGCCGTCGAAATCCGTGCCCAGTCCCACATGGTCGATGCCCATCACGCTGACGGCATGGTCCAGATGAGCCAGAGCGTCCGCCACAGTGGCCTCCCCATTTTCCCGGAGGAAACCGCCATAGAGTGTCACCTGCATCACCCCACCCTTCGCTGCCAGCCTGCGCATCTGTTCGTCGGTCAGGTTGCGCGGATGGTCGCAGAGTGCCCGACAACTGGAATGGCTGCACACGATGGGATGCCGGCTGATTTCCAGGGCATCGTAGAAGCTGCTTTCGGCGGCATGGCTCAAGTCCACCATCACGCCCAACCGGTTCATCTCCCGGATGACCTGTTGGCCGAAGTCGCTCACGCCACCGTGTGTGCCGTCGCCCCGCGCCGAGTCGCAGATGTCGTTGTCGCCGTTGTGGCAGAGCGTCATATATACGATGCCCCGCTGTACGAAATGGAACAGGTTGCGCAGTTCCCCGTGGAGAGCCAGTCCGTTTTCGATGCCCAACATGATGCTCTTGCGCCCGTTGCGCTTGTCGGTATAGAGGTCTGCCGGAGTCCGTGCGATGCTCAGGTATGCCTTGTGTTCTGCCACCATAGCCTCAATCTTGTCGAAAATCAGGTCGGCATATTCCGTCGGGCCGTCCACGGGAAAATCGACCTTCGAGGAGAACGTCTCTCCGGATTTGGGCTGTGGCAGGTAGGCCACCATGATGACGGCATCCTGCCGTCCCTCCGTCATCTTGTGGAGGTCGACCCGTATCTTCGGGTCGCGGCTTCCGAAGTCCACACCCTGCGGGAAGAACATCGGGGTGTCGCAATGGGTGTCGAGCGTGACGATGCGGCGGTGGATCCGGCAGGCCTCGCTGAAATGTGCCGCCTGCTTGACGAGCCACCGGAAGAGGGGCAGTCCGTCGGCGAGGCATTCGGGATGCCACTGTACGCCGATGATGCTCTTGTATTCGCGGCTCTCCATGGCTTCGATGATGCCGTCGGCCGACTTTGCCGTGACCCGGAAGCGCGGGCCGCAGTCGTCCACGGCCTGATGGTGGAACGAGTTGACATAGAGCCTTCCGCCCTGGGTCTGCAGCGTGTCGGCATAGAGGCTCTCCAGGATAGAATCCGGTTCGACACAGACGGAATGGGTCGGTTCCGACCGTTCTGCGTCCTGGCTGTGTTTCACCTTGGATCTGCTGCTGATGTCCTGTTCGGTATGGCCGTCGAGGGCCATGGCCAGTGCCTGGATGCCCCGGCAGATGCCCAGCATGGGAATCTGTCGGTTGTAGGCCAGCCGGATGGTGAGCAGTTCGAAGCGGTCGCGTTCGGCCTTGATGCCTCCGAGTGCCGAGACCGGTTCTTCGCCGGCAAAGAGCGGATTGATGTCGGCACCGCCGCTGACGACGAGACCGTCGATGCGGTCGAGTGCGTTGATGATGGTGTCGGTGCTGGAAGACGGCGGCAGGATGACGGGAACGCCTCCGGCCTCTTCCACCGATTTATAGTAAGTCTGTGCGAGCTTGCAGGTCAGCTCGCCATAGTTTCCCGTGATGGCAATGACGGGTTTGCGTGTTGCTCCGGGAAACGATGCCTGGTCTGCAGCCAGTTGTCCCTGCCAGTCGAAACGATCCATACACGATGCCGATAACGGTTTACAGTCCTACGGGAATTTCGCGCTTGATGCTCTGTTCGAGCGAGATCAGCGTCTCTGTGGCCACCACGCCGGGGATGTCCTGCAACTGTCCGTTGAGCAGTTGCATGAGCTGTTCGTTGTCGCGGGCATAGAGTTTCACGAGCATGGTGTACGGCCCGGTGGTGAAATGGCACTCCACGATTTCGGGGATATGCTGCAACCGTTCCACCACATCCCTGTACATGGAGCCGCGTTCCAGGGTGATTCCCACGTAGGTGCAGGTGGTATATCCCAGACTTTTCGGGTTGACATCGAAGCCACTGCCCATGATGACCTGTCCCTCTATGAGATGTTGGACGCGCTGGTGGATGGCCGCGCGTGACACATTGCACTCGGCAGCCACGTCCTTGAACGGGATGCGGGCGTTTTTAGAAAGGATACTCAGGATTTTCTTGTCCAGATTGTCAATTTTGTCGTTTACTGCCATGTCTGACGGATGTTTTGCTTTAGATTGTTACGATTTGTAAGCAAAAGTAGTAATTATTATTGGAACGGACAACACTTTGTTCGTTAATTTATGTTTTTTTAGACGAAATATCGGTATCACGGCCGTTTCTGTCGACCATGATACCGATATTTGTGACGTTTCGGGACGATTCCCGTCAACGCTTATTTCACTTCGAGCAGTTCAATCTTGAAGATCAGCACGGAGAAGGGCTTGATGTCGGCTCCCTGCTGACGCTCGCCATAGGCCAAGTCCTGAGGGATATAAACCTCCCATACGGAACCGGCAGGCATGTGGGTCAGAGCGGTCGTCCATCCCTTGATGACCTGGTTGCAACGGAAGTCGGCAGGCATATTGCGCTTGTAGGAGCTGTCGAACACCTTGCCGTCGATGGTGCGGCCCTCATAGTTGACCTTTACCATGGAGGTGTCGGCAGGCACCTTGCCATTGCCTTCCTTGATGACCTTATACTGCACACCGCCGGGCAGCGTCTTCACGCCTTCCTTCTTGGCATTGGCTGCGAGGAACTTCTCGCCGGCCACCTTATTCGGGCCGTAGGTCTTCTCCATGGCCTTGGCCTTCACCTCCTGCATCATCTTCTGTGCCACCATCTGTGCAGAGTCTACGGTCATCAGGCCGCCCTTTCCGGTCGTACCGCTGATGAATCCTGCCATGAAGTTCTTCAGGGAGATGGTCTGGGTAGAGTCGTCGCCGAAGAGCTCGTGGTTGATGCCCTTCATCATCTGGTTGGAAATCTGCTGTCCGATCTGGATGCCGGCATAGTAGGCGGCCTTCTGCTTGTCGTCGCCGGAATTGGCGCCTTCGTTCAGACCCTTGATGAACTCGTCCAGATAGGCCGTGTCCACGTCGAGGCGTGTCACGAGATACTCCTTCAGTCCCTGGGTCTGTGCCATACCGATGGCATAGCTCAGTGTGTCCACATCACTCTTCAAGTTGGCCTTGGGAGTGGCATTGCCGCAAGAAAGCATGGTAACTGCGGCTACAGCGAATGCTGCGATGGTAATTTTCTTCATTGTCTTATGAAATCTTTATGTCTTGTTACTTAGATGACCTTAATCAGCTCCACATCGAAAATCAGTGCGGCGAACGGAGGAATGGCTCCTGCGGCTCCACTCTCGCCGTAGCCCAGCCGATAAGGGATGAAGAAACGGTATTTGGCACCCTCCTGCATCAGCTGCAGCCCTTCAGTCCATCCGGCAATCACCTGCTGGAGTCCGAACTCGGCGGGTTCGCCGCGCTGCACCGACGAATCGAAGACGGTGCCGTCGATGAGGAATCCCTCATAGTGGCAACGCACCGTATCCTTGGCCGACGGTTTCTTGCCGTCGCCCTCCTTGATCACTTGGTACTGCAGGCCGCTGGGCAGCGTCACCACCCCGTCCTTCTTGGCATTCTCCGCCAGATATTTCTCTCCGGCCTCCTTGGCTATCTTGCCCTGTTCGGCCCGTTGCGCGTTGATTTTCTTCTCCTGTGCCATGAAATAGTCCTGCACCAACTGTTGCGCCTGATGGCTCGGCACTTTCAGTTCGTTGCCTGCCAGCACGTCCTTGATGGCTGCCGCAAAATCGTCGATATTCATTTCAGAGGCCCCCATCTGCTTCAGTTGCATACCGATGCCGATGCCCATGGCGTAGCTTACTTTATCCATTGTCTGTTTGTTTTTTAATCGGTCTGTCTCAAAATTTGCGCAAAGGTACACATATTTTCTGATACCGCCTTATTTTTTATGAAAAATTAAAGTGTTTCGTAGGGGTTCCGGCTCAGTTCGGGCTGGTCTGGCCTCCGTGCTCTGCCAACACGGCCTGCACCCGCTCGACAATCTGTTCCGGGGCGATGTCGCGCAGACAGGCGTAGTCGCCGCGCAGACACGGTTTCTGACCGAAGATGCTGCACGGGCGGCAGGCCAACGGCAGCTGTACGACATTCTCCATTTTCTGGTGCCATCCCATGAAGCCTGCGAAGGGATGGGTCGCCCCCCATACGCTGACCACGGGGGTGGCCACCAGCGAGGCCAGGTGCATATTGGCCGAGTCCATGGACACCATCACCTGGAGGTGGCTCATCAAGACGAGTTCCTCGCGGAGGCTGTCCAGATGGCGGCTCACCGCCACGCACCGGGGGTGCGCCCCACACCATTGGGGGAAGATTTCCTCCTCCCGCGCCCCTCTCCCGAAGAGGAAGATGCGGGCATCGGGGTATATGGCCAACAGCCTTTCCAGCACCTGCTCCATCAACTGCACCGGATACACCTTTCCCTTGTGGGCGGCAAAGGGGGCTATGCCTATCCATGGCGTGCCGTCTCCCGGGCGCGGGAAATCCTCCGGCAGCAGACCCGTGTCGCCGCCTTCCTCCGGAAAGATGGAGCGGAACTGCACGTCCACCGGATAGCCCAGACGGGCAAACACGTCGGCATAGTTCTGGAACGAGGTGGGCAGTTGGAACAGTTGTTTGTTGGTCGGAGCCGTAATGCGCCGGCGGTCCCTGCGGTGCTTGTCGATATGTGCCACCTTATAAGCATCGAGGTTGAAGCGCATCCGCAGATAGCCGGACCGCAACACGCTGTGGAGGTCGGCAATGGCCGTGAACTGCTTGGCCACCAAGCGGCGGTAGAGGGAGTTCAGCCCTGTGATGCCCTGATATTCCCGTTTCAGGTCGGCCTCCATAAAGCTGACATTAGGGAGCAGGTTTTCAAACAACGGGCGCGCACACTCGCGGCTCAACACCGTGACGCGCACCTGTGGATACTGGCGCGCCACCGCGTAGACCACGGGCACGGTCATGGCCACATCGCCCAATGCAGAAAACCGGATGACGAGAATATGCTCCTTTTTCACCTGCGGATTATTTCTTGTAGAGTACGGGATTGGTCGCCGGGTCGTTGTACATCTTCATCTGGCGGTACACCTTCATGTATTTGCGCCCCTGTGCGATGTCGTCCAGCAACTGGTCGATGGCGGTGCTCAGGTCGGCCTGCTGTTCCAGCAACACCTGCAGCTTGGCCTGGCATTGCTGCACATGAGCCGCGTCGGCATCCTTCCGCTCGACCTGTTCCTGCATGTGCCATATCTTCAAGGCCAGAATGGACAGGCGGTCGACGGCCCATGCCGGACTCTCCGTGTTCAAACGGGCATCGGGCAACGGTTTCACCTCGCTGTACTGTTGACGGAAATACCGGTCGATGTCCTCCACCAAATCGGTACGGTCCTGGTTGCTGTGGTCGATGCGGCGCTTGAGCGACAATGCCTTGCCGGGTTCAATGTGCGGGTCGCGGATCAAATCCTCCAGATGCCACTGAACCGTATCTATCCAGCATTTCAGATACAAGCTGTACTCTATCGAGTCGCGTCCGTAGGGATTGGAGATGGACATATCGATGTCATCCTTCAAGTGATAGTCGCGAATGGCCTGTCTGAAAATATGGTTAGCTTGTTCTGTGAATGTCATGATCTATATTTGTTATTGCGTTGCAAAGGTACGAATAAGTGAGCGAAATACAAAAGGAAACACGAAAAGAAATACAAAAAGAAAAGCATTTTCTTTTTTATTTCCGAACGAAAGTACTACCTTTGTATTCGCTATGAAAATCGTTGTTGACGACAAGATACCCTATATCCGCGAGACGCTCCAGACTCTGGCAGACCACGTGGTGGCACTCCCCGGCGCGCAGATTGCACCGGCCGATGTGGCCGATGCCGACGCGCTGATTGTCCGGACGCGCACGCGCTGCGACGAACAGTTGTTGGCCGGATCCAAGGTGCGCTTCGTGGCCACGGCCACCATCGGGTTCGACCATCTCGACACCGATTACCTGCAGCGGGCAGGCATCGTCTGGACCAGTTGTCCGGGGTGCAATGCCGGGTCGGTGGCACAATATGTCGAGTCGTCGCTGCTGTTGCTCCAACAGGAAAAGGGGCTGCATCTTTCCGACGCCACCATCGGCATCGTCGGTTGCGGCCATGTCGGACAGAAGGTACGGGCTGTGGCCCGCCAGTTCGGTATGCGCATCCTGGTCTGCGACCCTCCCGTCGGGCTGCCCGACTATGTTCCGCTTGACGTGATTGCGCGCGAGGCCGACGTCATCACCTTCCATGTGCCCCTCACCCGGCAGGGCGACCATCCCACCTGGCATATAGCCGACGACGGCTTCTTCCACCGTCTCGCGCGCGTACCTTATATTATCAATACGAGCCGGGGATCCGTGGTCGACAACACCGCACTGCTGTCAGCCCTGTGCGAGCACCGCGTCCGTGAGGCCGTGGTCGATGTCTGGGAAGGCGAGCCGGACATCAACCTCCAGCTCCTCCAGCGCGTCTTCATCGCCACCCCACACGTCGCGGGCTACTCCGCCGACGGCAAGGTCAATGCCGACAACATGGTCATCCAGGCCCTTTGCCGGCACTTCCACCTCCCGGTGCCCGGACGGATTGTGCCGCCGCCACTGCCCGACGATTTCCACTACACCGGTTCTCCCCTGCAACTCTACAACCCTATGGACGACTGCCGACGACTCAAGGAGGATCCCACCCGGTTTGAATCGTTGCGGAACAATTATCCACTTCGACGCGAAAAATACGAAAAAAGATAGCAACAAGAGGCGAAAAACAGGGGAAAAGTGCACAGATTACGTAGAGTTGTGCAGGCAAACGCGCATTTTTACCCAAATAATTTGCGTAGCTCGATTAAAATTTGTTACTTTGCAACCGCAAAATGCCAAACCGGTTCTTTTGCACCCATCAAGAAGCATATTTTATAAACATTAAAAGCAGATTATTATGTCAGAAATTGAAAGCAAAGTAAAGGAAATCATCGTAGACAAACTCGGTGTTGACGAGGCAGAAGTAAAGCCCGAAGCAAGTTTCACCAACGACCTCGGTGCCGATTCTTTGGATACCGTAGAACTCATCATGGAGTTTGAGAAGGAGTTCGGCGTATCGATTCCCGATGACTCTTCCGATAAGATCAGTACGGTTGGCGATGCTATTGCATACATTGAAAAGAACAAGAAATAAATCACATTCGTGATGGACTTTTGGGTGTTGGGTGTTGGCGTACCTTCCGGTGGCCAATGTTCAACACCCATTCAGTAATAGGCCCGTCATGAAGACAAGAAATACAAAAACTATGGAACTGAAAAGAGTAGTAGTGACCGGCCTCGGTGCCGTCACGCCATTAGGCAACTCTCCCGAAGAGACCTGGCAGAATATGGTGGCAGGAAAGAGCGGAGCGGCTCCGATTACCAGCTTTGACACCACCCATTTCAAGACGAAGTTTGCCTGCGAGGTGAAGAACCTCAACGTCAACGACTATATCGACCGCAAGGAGGCCCGCAAGATGGACCGCTACACGCAGTTGGCCATGATTGCAGCCCAACAGGCCGTAGAGGACAGCGCCATGAATCTGGAGCAGGAAGACAAGAACCGCATCGGCGTGGTGTTCGGTGTAGGTATCGGTGGCATCAAGACTTTCGAGGATGAAGTGAAGTACTATGGTGTACACGAGGCCGAAGGCCCCAAGTTCAACCCCTTCTTCATCCCCAAGATGATTGCCGACATCGCCGCCGGCCAGATTTCCATCCGGTACGGTTTCCACGGCCCCAACTACATCACCTCTTCCGCCTGCGCCTCGTCGAGCAATGCACTGGCCGATGCCTTCAACCTCATCCGTCTGGGCAAGGCCAACATCATCGTCAGCGGAGGTTCCGAGGCCGCCATCTGCGCCACGGGAGTCGGCGGTTTCAACGCCATGCACGCCCTGTCGACGCGCAACGACGAGCCGGAGAAGGCCAGTCGTCCGTTCAGCGCCAGCCGCGACGGCTTCATCATGGCCGAAGGTGCCGGATGCCTGATTCTGGAGGAGTTGGAGCACGCCAAGGCACGCGGTGCCAAAATCTACGCCGAGATGGTCGGTGCCGGCATGAGTGCCGATGCCCACCACATCACCGCCTCCCACCCTGAAGGACTCGGAGCCTGCCTCGTCATGCGCAACGCCCTGGAGGATGCCGGCATGAAGCCGGAAGACATCGACTACATCAACGTGCACGGCACCTCGACCCACGTGGGTGACATCTCCGAGGCCAAGGCCATCAAGGAAGTGTTCGGCGATGCCGCCTTCAAGCTCAACATCAGCAGTACCAAGTCAATGACCGGTCACCTGCTCGGAGCTGCCGGTGCCGTAGAGGCCATGGCCACCGTACTGGCCGTGAAGAACGACATCATCCCGCCCACCATCAACCACGAGGAGGGCGACGACGACGAGGAGATTGACTATAACCTCAATTTCACCTTCAACAAGGCACAGCAGCGCGAGGTGCGCGCCGGACTGAGCAACACCTTCGGTTTTGGCGGTCACAACGCGTGTGTCGTATTCAAGAAATATGCTGAATAACTTCAATTTCATAGACCGAATAAGGCTTCCTTTCCGCAAGGAAAAGGAGCTTTATTCTTCTTTGTACCGCATCCTCGGTTTCTATCCCCGCGACATCAAGTTCTACAAACAGGCGCTCCTGCACAAAAGCCTGCGGCGACGCAACGAGAAAGGGCGTCCGCTGAACAACGAACGGCTGGAGTTCCTGGGCGATGCCATTCTCGACGCTGTGGTGGGCGACATCGTCTTCCGCCATTTTGAGGGCAAGCGCGAGGGATTCCTCACCAACACCCGTTCCAAACTCGTGCAGCGCGAGACGCTGGGCCGATTGGCCAAAGAGATGGGCATCACGCGCCTCATCACCACCTCCGACCGATCCACCGTCCACAACAGCTACATGGGCGGAAACGCATTCGAGGCACTGGTCGGTGCCATCTATCTCGACCGGGGCTATGATGCCTGTATGCGTTTCATGCAGAAGCGCATCCTCAAGCAAATCATCAATCTGGACAAGGTGGCCTACAAGGAAGTCAACTTCAAGTCGAAGCTGCTGGAGTGGAGCCAGAAGAACCGCGTGCGGCTGGAATTCCGGCAGATCGAGCAGTCAAGGGACGAGAACTGCAGTCCAGTGTTTGTCTATCAGGTGATTCTCGAAGGTGTCGAAGGTTGCCAGGGCAAGGGCTACAGCAAGAAGGAGAGCCAGCAGAACGCCTCCAAGGACACGCTCCAGCTCCTGCGCCGCAAGCCCCAGTTCATCGACAGCGTTTTTGCCGCCAAGACCGAGCGCACCAAGATGGAGGAGGAACCGGTGCTCGGCGTGCCGGATCCCGAGGTCGAAGCCGTCGTCTTCTCCAGATAGTCGCCTCAATCCCCTTTCCGGTCGCTGTCAATCAGTTGGAGCAGGCGTTCCACGGCCTCTTCCTCCGGAATATTCTTGGCCACGCACTCCTTCTGCCGGTAGAGTGAAACCTTTCCGCGTCCGGCACCCACATAGCCATAGTCGGCATCGGCCATCTCGCCGGGACCGTTGACGATACATCCCATGATGCCGATCTTCAGTCCCACCAGATGGCCGGTGGCGGCTTTGATGCGGGCAATGGTGTCCTGCAGGTTATAGAGCGTGCGTCCGCAACCGGGGCAGGAGATGTATTCCGTCTTCGTGAACTTGATGCGTGCGGCCTGAAGGATGGCATCGGCCAAAGCCGTGAGACGCTGCGAGGGGTAATGCGGATGGGTGATGACGAGGCGGTGCGCCTTGCGGTCGATGAGCAGTGCCCCTACCGCCATGGCCGCCTTGAGCTGCACGGTCTCCCAGTCTTCGTCGTTCAGCGCAAGGGACACGGTGTCGTCGGCGATGGAAGCCTCCGCCTGTTCGCGCAGGCGGGCACACACCCCGACGCAGTCCACCAGTTGCCGGGCCACGGGAATCTCACATTCCGGTTCCTCGCTGAGCGACACGCGGATGGTGTCGCCGATGCCCTCTGTCAGCAGAGCACCGATGCCCACGGCACTCTTGATGCGTCCGTCCTCTCCCTCGCCGGCCTCGGTGACCCCGAGATGCAGCGGATAGTGCATCTCCTCCGCCTCCATGGCCTTCACCAGCAGGCGCACCGCAGTGACCATGACCACGGTGTTGCTGGCCTTGATGGAGATGACCACATCGTTGAAGTCCTCCCGTTTGCAGATGCGCAGAAACTCCATACAACTCTCGACGATGCCGGCCGGCGTATCGCCGTAGCGCGACATGATCCGGTCGCTGAGCGAACCGTGGTTCACGCCGATGCGCACGGCGGTGTGGTGTTCCTTGCAGATCTGGAGGAAGGGCACCAGCCGATGCTCTATCTTCTCCAACTCTGCGGCATATTCCTCATCGGTATACTCCAGGTGCTTGAAGACGCGCCCGGGGTCTACGTAATTGCCGGGATTGATGCGTACCTTCTCGCAACAGCACGCCGCCACGTCGGCTACATGAGCCGTGAAATGCACGTCGGCCACTAGCGGTGCCGTGTATCCGTCGGCTTTCAGGCGTTCCGAGATGCGCTTCAGGTTCTCCGCTTCGCGCGTGCCCTGCGTGGTAAAGCGCACCAGCTCACCTCCGGCATCGATGATGCGCTTGGCCTGCGCCACGCACCCCTCCGTGTCGTTGGTGTCTCTGGTGGCCATCGACTGGATGCGTATGGGGTTGCTGCCGCCGATGCCGAGTTGCCCGACGCGGGCAACCGACGATATTCTTCGCTTGTAACTCATCTTGCTCTCAGGAATGAAGCCCGGCCTCAGTTGGTCTTGTATTCATATTTGACTTCGGCCAGATCACGGTTGGCCTTCTCAATCTTAGCCTTCAGACCGGCCTTGTAGTCGGCCAGCCGCCGGGCAATGGCCTCATCGGAGAGAGCCAGCATCTCCACGGCCAGGATGGCGGCGTTCTGTGCGCCGTTGACCCCCACGGTAGCCACCGGGATTCCCGGCGGCATCTGTATGATGGAGAGCATGGCATCAAGTCCGTCGAGCATGCCCTTTATAGGCACTCCGATGACGGGCAGTGTGGTGGAGGCGGCTATCACGCCCGGCAGGGCGGCGGCCATACCGGCGGCAGCGATGATGACTTTCAGTCCGCGTGCAGCGGCTCCTGCGGCAAAAGCCTCCACGGCCTCCGGGGTGCGGTGGGCCGACAAGGCATTGACTTCAAAGGGAACCTGCATCTCGTTGAGCAGGGTGCAGGCTTTTTCCATGACGGGCAGGTCGCTGGTGCTGCCCATGATAATGCTGACTATTGGTTTCATAACGGTTTGGTGTATTTGATATGTTTCAGACGAAGAGGATGACGACGGCCGCCACAAGGAAGCCCGTCCAGAAGCCTCCGACCACCTGTCCGAGGGAATGTTGGCGGAGAATCATGCGGCAGGTGCCGACGATGCCGCCCACAAGGAACACCAGACAGAGCCACCACACGGGGTTGAAGGCCAGATACTCGGCAAAGGCGAACAGTGCGCCGCCCATGGCCCCGATGGCTGCCGAATGGGTGGACACTTTCCACCCGATATTGATGAGGGCGCAGACCATCTGCACAAAGAGCGCGGCCAACAGGATGGATCCGAGAAAATGGGGCGTGTGCAACCGGAGGAAGAGGTAGTAGCAGGCGCAGTAGCAGGCGATGGACAGGGCATAGGGCACCATCCGCCGCTCGCGCTTCCCCAGTTCGAAGAGCGTCCACCCCTGCCATTTCCGGTAGATGCGGATGGCGACAGTGGGCAGGAGTACGGTGAAGAAATAGACCATGAGGAGCACTTCCAGCTTGTAGCGCATCGGGAAGATGCTCATGAAACTGAACGTGAAGAGCGCAATCATGCCGATGACAGGCAGATAGAACGGCGTGAAGAGGAGGCTGACCGCGCGTGCGACAAGGATAAGACGCTTCTTGCTGTTCATCCCTTCATCTCCTTTCTCAGTCTGGCCACGGGCAGTCCGAGCTGCTCGCGGTATTTTGCCACGGTGCGCCGTGCGATGGGGAATCCCTTCTCTGCCAGCAGCTTGCACAGGGCATCGTCGCTCAGCGGCTGCCGTTTGTCTTCGTTGTCAATGAGGTCGCGCAGGCTCATCTTGATCTCGCGGGTGGAGAGCTGGTCGCCTTCGGCTGTGACATAGCCGTCGCTGAAGAAATGGCGCAGGGGGAAGGTGCCCCACCGCGTCTGCGCATACTTGCCGTTGCTGGCCCGGGAGATGGTGCTGAGGTCGAGACCGGTCTGCTCGGCAATGTCCTTGAGGATCATCGGCCGGAGCAATGCCTCGTCGCCCTCCTCGAAATAGCGGTGCTGCCATTGTATGATGGCCCGCATGGTCAGCGTGAGGGTGCGGCGGCGGCTCTTGACGGCTTCGATGAAGCCGTGTGCGGAATCCACCTTCTTCTTTGCATAGAGCAACGCCTCCTTCATCTGGCGGCTCATGTTCCCCTTGTTGGTCTGGTATTCGTGGAGGGTTTCTGCAAACGACGGCGAGACGTGCAGCTCGGGCAGTTCGCCCGTGTTGAGCTGGAAGGTCACGGTGCCGTCATCCTGCGTGTCGACGATGAAGTCGGGCGTGACCTGTTGGAGTGACCGTCCGACGGCCTCCCCCATCGATGCTCCGGGCTTGGGGTTGAGCTTCCGCATCTCGGCCATGAGCGTGGTGGTCTGCAACTCGCTCAACTGCAGGGCCTGTCTGATGCTCTGCCAGTGTTTCTTGGTGAACTCGTCGAAATGGTACAGGACAACCTGCTCCATCAAGGACGTGAGGCGCGACGGCTCGCGCCGTCTGATCTGCAGGAGCAGACATTCCTGCAACGACCTTGCCCCGATGCCTGCCGGGTCGAAGTCCTGCAACTGTTGCAACAGTTGTTGCAGTTCCCTTTCGTCCGTACTGACATTATGGTAGATGGCCAGTTCGTCGGCGATGCTGTCGAGCGACTTCCGCAACAGTCCGTCGTCGTCGAGCGACCCGATGAGATACTCCATGATGTCGCGCTGCCGGTCGTCGAGCGACAGCAGTCCCATCTGCTCCTTGAGCTGGTCGTAGAACGACAGTGTTTCGCCGTAGACCATCTCTTCGCGTTCCTCGCCATACGACTGTCCGCCGTGGTAGACGGGCAGTTCCTCGTCGTCGCGTCCGAGACCCTCCAGCGCCGCGTCAAGCGCGTCGTTGCGTTCCTCGCGTTCGGTGCGCTGCTCATAGTCTTCGTTGGCCTCGGTCTCGTCGGTCGGCTGTTCGCCGTCGTGCCAGTCGGACTCCTCGTCCGTTCCGGCCGATTCCAGTGCGGGGTTGTCGTCCATCTCGGTGTGTATGCGCTCCAGCAACTGCGCCATGGGCATCTCTGTGAGTTGTGCCTGGAGCAGTTGTTGCTGGGTGATGCTCTGCGTCTGCCGGAGCGATTGCGCCAGTTGTTGTTCCTGTGTCTGTTCCTGTTTCATCGGTATCTTCGGCAAAGGTACGAATAAGTGAGAGAAATGCCAAATTTATTTGAGCATTTCCGAGCGTGAGTACCTTCGGCCGCAGGCCAAAGGTAGTGCAAACCGCAGGTCGCGCAGCGTCAGAGGTACGATTAAGCGCAGCGTCCTCATACCGAATCCTTGTCCAACAAGAAATCAAACACGTTCATGAATACGATGCCGTCATCGTTTTGATATTTCTTGATGATGTCACCAGTTATCACATATTTCATGAAACTGTCGTTGATGCGAAGCAAGGAAGCGAGTTCTTGTTGCATCTTCTCCGGGTCTGGCAGGCTGAGCGCCGACTGGATATAGCAGCGTTTGTAGCCACGATTGCAAACGAAGTCTACTTCGAGCACCCGTCTGACCTTTGCGCCTTTCCCGTCCACACCGTTCATTTCCACATTGCCCATGTCCACACTGTACCCCCGATAGCGAAGCTCGTTGTAAATGACATTCTCCATCAGATGGGTCTTCTCCTGCTGGCGGAAACCGAGAAGCGCATTGCGGACACCTTGGTCGGAGAAATAATATTTCAAGGGCGTTCCGATATACTTGCGCCCTTTCACATCATAGCGGTTGCAAGCCTCCAGCAAAAAGGCATCTGCAAGATATTCTATGTATTTCTTGATGGTCGCGGCACTTATCGTGGTATGCTTCACCGACTGGAACGTGTTGGCGAGCCGTTGCGGATTGGTCAGCCCCCCAATGCCGGAAGCAAGAATCTTGAACAAGTCGTTGAGTTCCGTGTCGTTCTTGACCTTGTTCCTGTTGATGACATCTATCATGTAGGTCTCTGCCAAGAGGCTGTTCAGCAGTTTCATTTTCTCTTCCTCCGTCTTCTGCAGGACTACTGGGGGTAATCCGCCATACAGAAGATATTCGTTCCAACCGTCCACCTTGTCGCCATCATATACGGTCATGAACTCTGCAAAACTGAGTGGCGACACGTGTATCTGGTATCCCCGACCACGAAACTCCGTGATAATATCCTTCGACAGGAAGCGCGCATTGCTCCCCGTCACATAGACATCGGCGTTAGGGATGTGCAACAGTCCGTTCAGCACATCCTCGAACTCGTTGAGCATCTGTACCTCATCGAGCAAAATATAGTAAGGCTGGTCGTCAACGATTCTCTCCTTTACAAACTGATAAAACTTGTCGGGATTGCGGAAGTCCTTGAACGCATAGTCGTCGAACATCATTTCGATGATGTGGTCGGGCATGACTCCATCGTCTT
>CAVJNH010000062.1:0-16380 GCA_963651005.1 Oscillibacter sp. MSJ-31 | reverse complement strand
CGCGCTGACCACCATCACCGCACTGCTCTCCGCCCTCGGCTTCTCCGTAGGGTAAGCAGAGCGCACACAGAGAAGGAAGAGGATGTGTCAAAACAGGCACATCCTCTTCGTCTTGTTAAAACCCCAAAACCAAAAAACAGAAATGGCTGTCAACGTGCGTCAAAGGTCACTTGTAGACCCAAAACAGGCTGTCGACCATAGGGCGACGGGCAGTCCGTTGACCTGGACACTGACCGCCGCCCTGCCGCCCTTCCGCGGCATTATCCTGATGTTTGCCCTGCCGTTGGAAGCCTGTATCTTCCGCGAGCCTGTGGAAGTGCCCTGATGCTGCAAGAGGTCGGCTGCGCCCGTGATGTCGAAACGGACGAAATGGGCTGCGTCCAGACACTGCACGTTCCGGATGTCCACAATCCGCGCTTCCATCAGGACGGTTCCGTCGGCCTGCGGCACTGCCGACAGCTCGACGTGGTGGGGTGCGCCCCACGCTGCCGTCTGGTAGGTCTGGGAGAGGGTGTCCGACAGTCCACCGTCGGCCACGGCCTTGATTTCGTTGCGGCCTTCCTGCAACACGACATCCCAGTGGAAGCCCGTGGCCGGATAGTCCTCCACGTTGCGTCGGCGGATGCCCTGCGACCGGCCGTTCACGAACAGCTCCACCGTCCGGCAGTTGGAATAGACCAGCACCTCCTTCCGCTCGCCGGCCTTGCCCCACCGCACGGGCACCGAATGGCCGTAGATATGGACCATCGGCTTCCGGCTCCAGTAGGCTTGAAACACGTAGTAACTCTCCTTCGGCGTGCCGTCGCGTTCCACCACGCCCTTCTGGTTGACATACGGAATCGGATTGTCCGGGCGGAGCGGCGTGGAGAAGTCCTTGAACGTCCAGAAAGCGGCCCCCGTGAGCCGGGGCATGGACTGCTGTTCCTTCAGTGTCCAGTCGAAGAGGCGCACCATGTAGGTCTCCGACCAGTCGCCGTGTTTGTCGGCGGCGTTGACCGTCTCCAGGTCGGTGCGCTCGGTGTGCCGCCCCACGTGGCTGTCGCCGCCCCACTCGGCGTGCAGGAAGTGCGGATAGCGGCGGATGGCCTCCTCCGTCATGCGGCGGTAGTCCTTCATGGTGCCGCTGTACCAGCCTGCCCAGATGGAAGGCGAATAGACCTCGGTGATGTCGCTGCAGAAGTCGCAGCGGCGGATGACGGTCTGTCGGGAGGCATCGAGCCGCCGCGCCGTCGCGTGGAGACGGGCCATGAAGGCATGGATGCTGTCCCGGTCGAAAGTGGGGAAGTCGCCCGGCCAGTCGTTCTCGTTGCCCAGCCCCCAAAGGATGATGGAGGGATGGTTGCGGTGCTGGCGGATCATGTTGGCGAGCATCCGTTCGGCCTGCGCCCGGTACTCCCTGCCGCCCAGTCCGCCGCGGCACCAGGGAATCTCCTCCCAGACCAGCAGCCCCAGCGAGTCGCAAAGTTCCAGCACGAGGTCGGACTGCTGATAGTGACCCAGCCGGACGAAGTTGGCTCCCATGTCCTTGATCTGCTGCATCTCGCGGCGGATCTGGCCGTCGGTCATGGCTGCGCCGACCCCGGCGTGGTCTTCGTGGCGGTGCGTGCCGTTCAGCAGCAGCCGGCGACCGTTGAGGAAGAACGGGCCGTGCGCCTGGAACTCCCAGGTGCGGAAGCCGGCCTTCGTGGAGCAGGTCTGCACGTCGCCGCCCACCTGCAGCGCAGCCTCCAGGGTGTAGAGCTGCGGACTGTCCACATCCCACACCTTGGGCTGCTTCACCGGAATCGAGACCTTCATCTCCGCCTGTTCCACGGCCATCGCCGAGCGGTACACCACCTTGCCCACGGGGTCAATCAGGCGCAGGGTCACTGCGGCCTTGGGGAAGGAATCGCACGGCGCGGTGAAATGCAAGTTCACCTCCATCCGTTTCGCCACCAGAAGAGCCTCCAGATGGATTTCATCGATGGCGACGGAAGGACGGTAGAGCAGGTTGACGTGGCGGTAAAGTCCCCCATAGACGTTGAAGTCGGACATCGACGACGGGATGCGCTCCACGTCGCGGCTGTTGTCGCAACGCACGGCCACGGGCACCTTGCCGCCGAACCGTCCGGCATCCTTGGAAGCCCGGAACTGCGCCACGGCCTCGGTGATGTCCACCTGCCAACGGTCGTAGCCGCCGACGTGGCTGCCCACCCGTTGCGTGTAGACATACACCTGCGCGCGCTGTCCCGCGCCCTCGAACTCCAGCACCGTCCGGCCACCCGGATAGGGGTTGGCAATCTCCAGACACTTCCGGTACCAGCCCGGGCCCTGATAGTAGTTCACATCGGGGTCGACGGCATCCTCGGCATTCCAGCAGTGCGGCAGACTGACCGACTGCCACAGCGGCACGCTCTCCGGCTTGCCGGCCTTCACCGGACGGAACACTTCCCAGGCATTGGCCATATCCTGGCGGACAAACTCCCAACCGGCATCCACGCGCCGGCGGCCAGAGTCGCTGTCGGCCACTGCCGGAACGGAGGCCAGCAGCAGACACAGGGAAAACAGGGAAAAAAGTTGTTTCATCGTTCTAATATAGGGATAATGGGGTTACATACGTCTTATCTTGATGCCCGAGAGGAAGGTCTGATTACCCTCCGTCTTCGGGAGGAACCGGACCTGCAAGCCGTCCTGCGCCACCGCTACCGGCCAGCAACGGCGGACGGCGGTGAAATAGCCGGACTCAGCACCGGGCAGGAAATCCTCCTCCAGCCGCACGCCGTTCACCTCGATGTCGAAGCCCTGCTGTCGGGCGGTGGCATGGGACTGGCCGCTGTCCCTGCCGAGCAGATAGGCGGACGAAGCCTGTTGCTGTCGGGTGTCGGTGAAAAGGAGTTCGAGTTCATAGCGGCCCGACGGCACGTCGAAGCGGTAGCCCTCTATGCCCGTCCGCATGGTCTGGTAGAGCGGGCCGTCCTCGGTGCACCGGATTTCCGTCTGCGTGGCACTGGCCTTTCCGCCCACGTAGCCCCAACCGCCCTCGGTATAGGCACGGTCGGCTGCCCACGTCACGCCCGTCTTGTCCGACTGGAAATAGCAGCGGCTGCCCACGTTGACGGCGAGTTCGCTGATTTGTCGGGCATCGGCCGGAATCCTGCGCCAGTGCACCAAGGCCCAATCCACGGCATCGGCCGATCTCGCCTCCAGCCGGTTCGCGCCCTCCTGCCATTCCACGTCGAAGCAGGCCGAATGGTTTTCCACGCGTTGCTTGCCCAGTGATTGGCCGTTCACGAGGAGTTCCACCTCCCCGGCATTGGAATAGACCTTCACCCGCTGGCGGCGTTCCACCGTCACCCGTTCCGGCCAGTCGCGTGTGGCGATGTGGAGCACGGTCGTGTCCTTGCGCCACGCCGCCTGGAAATAGTGGAACACGTCTTTCTTCCGGCGTTCGGCAGTCACCACGCCCTTGTTGTTGATGTGGGGCATCGACTCGCCGCGGCTGGCCGAAGAGAAGTCGATGAAGTTCCAGTAGCTGCCTCCGGCAATGTAGGGTGTGTCCGAGATGACGGGCAGATAGTGCTCGACGTACTGCTGCTGGTATTCGCAGGAGAAGTCGAACGCCTCGCCACCGCCGAGGCTGTGGATGCGGAGGTCGCTGCCGGCTCCCCATTCGCTCACGATGACCGGACGGTCGGGGTGGTTCCGCTGCTGTTGCTCCAGATAGCGTTCGAAGCCCGACAACTGGCCGCCGTACCAGCCTTGGTAGAGGTTCCATCCGACCACCTGCGGACGGTCGGCAATCCCGAACCGGTTGTAGTCGTCGCTGGCGTGCAAGGCCATGACCGAAAGGCGCGTGGCATCCTCCTCATGGACGATGCGCTCCAGCCGTGCGGCCAGGGCATTGATGCGCTCCACCTCCTGCTCGAAGTCCTGCTGTCCGGGAAACTCGCTGCGCGCCCGGAGCAGCACCTCGTTCATGTAGCCCCAGAGGATGACGGAGGGGTGGTTGTAGTGCTGGCGGATCATCTCCTGCAACTGCCGGCAGGCATTGTCGGCGAAAGCCGCGTCATCGGGCACATAGTTGACCACCGGGATTTCCTCCCACACCAGCATGCCCAGCCGGTCGCACATTTCCAGCACGGCCTCCGCCTGCGGATAATGCGCCAGACGGACGAAGTTGCAGCCCATGTCCTTGAGCATCCGCAAATCGCGGCGGTGCATATCGTCGTCCAAGGCCACGCCGTAGGGCCGCCTGTCCTGATGGCGGCACATTCCGTTGAGCTTGTAGGGCTGGCCGTTGAGGCAGAAGCCCTGCTGTGCGTCGAAGCTGCACCAGCGCATTCCGACGGCGTGCTCCTGACAGTCGATGACGGACGAACCGTCCCGAAGCTCCGTCCGGACCCGGTACAGGTGAGGGTGCTCCGGGCTCCAGAGCACCGGATGCTGCACCGTGGGCAAGTCCGTCCGCTGCACGACGGTCTGTCCTGCCGGGATGCGCACGCGCTTCTTCCGCGTCGAGAGCACTCGGCCGTCGGGGGCATAGAGTGTGTTCACCACGTCGCAGTCCTTGGCCGTGGCCGCATCGTTGCCGATGCGCGCCGCCACACTCACGCAGGCCTTTTCCGCGCTCACCTGCGGCACGGTGACGAACACGCCGTCCGCCCCATCCCCGGTCATGGAGAAATGCTGCTGCCCGGTGACGAGCAGCTTCACGTTGCGGTAGAGACCGCCCATGAACGTGAAGTCGGCAGAGACGGGAGCCACGTGCGGGTCGGCATTGTCCACCGCCAGCAACAGCTCGTCCGTGCCGCGAAGCCAAGGCGTGAGGTCGAACACCGAGGCGGTGTAGCCGCCCCGATGCTGTCCGGCCAGACTCCCGTTCACGTAAAGCACGGCGGTCTTGAACGCCGCCTCCACCTTGAGAAAGTAGCGTCGGTCAGCCGCCAACGGCCTTTTCAGCGTTCTCCGGTAGAAGCACTTGCCCTGTCGGTAGTCGCGCGTGGCGTAGGCATCGATGTTCCAGGTGTGTGGCAACGCCGCGGCCTGCCAATGGATGCTGTCCGTGCTGAAGCTCCAGCCGTCGTTGAGCGGCTGCACGGAGCTTTGTGCCCAGGCCGTCAGCGCGGTCGCGGCCACGCAGCAGAGGGAAGCGATGGTTCTGTGGTGGGTCATCCTGTGTTCCTTTTTTATAGATTCAGTCCTCCAGCGTCATTCTGCGCCACAAGGCTTCCAGATAATAGTAGTCGGCATAACAGAGGGGCACGTCCACCTCGCTGCCGGCAGGTTTGTGTCCTGTGGAGTGCAGCAGGAGGAAACCCTGGTTGGTGCCCAAGGGAGCCTGATAACGGTCGATGAGCGAATCGACGATGCGGTCGGCGTAGACCCTGTACTGCCGGCCGGACTCCGCATCCACATACCCCTCCAGCTCATAGCAGGCGGAAGCCACCAGTGCGGCAGCCGAAGCGTCGCGCGGCGCATCGGGGATGGCCGGGTCTTTCATGTCCCAGTAGAAGATGCCGTCGTCGGGCACGTTCTTGAGCGAGAAGAGGAAGCGGGCCACGCGCCGCGCCTGGTCGAGGTAGCGCGGGTCGCGGGTGTAGCGGTAGCACATCGTGTAGCCGTAGAGTGCCCAGCCCTGTCCGCGGCTCCAGAAGGAGTCGTCGCTGTAACCCTGATGGGTCACCCTCATGCGGACTGCGCCCGTCTCCAGGTCGTAGTCCACCACGTGGAACGACGAACCGTCCGGGCGGAAGTGGTTCTTCAGCGTGGTGTCGGCGTGGCGCACGGCCATCTTGTGGAAGGTGGAGTCGCCCGTCAAGCGCGTGGCCTCGAAGAGCATCTCCAGATTCATCATGTTGTCGATGATGACGGGGAACTTCCAGCGGTCGGCATGATGGTTCCAGGAGCGGATGCAGCCCACCTTTGGAGAGAAGCGCGTGGTGAGCGTGCGGGCGGCCTGCAACACCACGTCGCGGTAGCTCTGCTCGCCCGTCAACCGGTACGCCTGTCCGAAGCTGTCGCCGATCATGAAGCCCAGGTCGTGGGTGCCGCGATGCCACTTGGCACTCTCCGTCAGCCAGGTGTTGCTGACGGCATTCTCGCGCCAGAACGGCTGATGGCTGTAACGGTACATCTGCCAGAGCGTGCCGGCAAAGAAGCCTGAGCACCAGTCTTTCGGCCCCACCAGCACGAGGTTTCCCTCCCGGTCTATGCTGCGGGGAGCAACCCGTCCGCCCTTGGCCGTTTTCCGTGCCTTGGCCGCGCACTCCAGCGCGTAGCGCAGCTGTCCGTCGGCGCGCGCCATGGCCTGCTCCGCCTTCGTCGGCTCCTCATAGAGCAGGACGAAGAGGTCAGTCCAGTCGCGCCGCTTCACCGTGCGGTAGATCCGGAGATAGTCCTTCCGGCTCGCGTCCAGCGTGTAGGCACGGTAGAAGTCGCACGCCATCTCCTGCTGCTTGCCGTCCCATCCGCTGATCTGGCGGTAAGGCCACGTCTCCACGCCCTTGCCCATGTAGGGTGCGAGAAAGTCCATGGCCTTGAACAGGCTGCGGTCGCCCACCGTGCAGTACGGACGGAAGTCCATGTTCCGGTGCTTCACCATCAGCATGAGGTCAAGGATGTGGGTGATGTTGTACTGCGAATAGCCGAACGCCAAGGTGCGCCGCAACTCCTGCGGCTGCCGTCCGTCCGGCTCTATCTGCGTGGCGATGCGGCGCGAGGGGAACTGTTCCAGCACCTCGGCAAACGCTTTGCTGTTGCCCGTATAGAGGGCGTAGGCGGCCAGCTGCACGTCATAGGCCGTGGCGTGGTTGTTCTTCTGCCGCCCCTCCTGCTGTGCCTGCGGATGCGTCTGCAACCATTGCAGGAAGCGCGAGAACCAGGCTTTCAGCCGCTTGGAGTCCTTGGCCGTGAACGACTTGGACTGTTCCAGCAACTGCACGCCGTCCAGCATGTTCACGAACGAATAGGCATCGATCACCCCGAAGCAGCGGCCCTCGGCCACGCCGGGGATATGCTGTGCATAGCGCAGGTTGGGGTTCATCGCCGTGGCCTTGTCCAGGAACCACACGCGGATCAGCTCCGTGGCTTTCCCGGCATACTGTTCCTCGCCGGAGAAATAGTAGGTCAGCGCCAGGCGGTACACGGCCTCGGCCATGGCCGACAGCCTGTTGCGGTCGAACTTGCCCAGCTCCGGGTTAGAAACGCCGTCGCGGATGATGTACGGCAGTCCGTCGGGTTTCGACGGGTCGGGCCAGAAATAGCGCGACAGGCTCACGTAGTCGTGCTTGGAGCCGCTGGAGGGGACATAGCCCTTGTCCATCACCGAGGGCGGCTGCATCGACAGGTCGCGGTCTGCCCGCTGCTTGAGAGCCTGATAAGCCCGGGCGTAGGCCGGATTGTTGAGCTGCTGCCTGACCCGCGCCAGATGGTCGGCATCGAGCACGGACTGGGCGGAAGTGCCCGCTGACAGCGTCAGCAGGGCACAGAGAGTGGTTATGGTCTTCTTCATGAGAGTCTTGTAGTGTGTAAAAATTATGATTTTTCCATGGAGATTATTTGATGGTGATGGTCATCTTGTAATTCTGGCTGAAGGCCGACACTTTATAGTTGCTGTTCTCCACGATGACCGTGTTGGAGGACGAGATCTTGTCGTCGTCCGTGCGTGCAGGGTTCCAGGTCTGCAGGGTCAGCGTCCCTGTTCGGCCCTCCAAGGCCCGGATGTTGACGTTCTGCAACCCTTTCTGGCAATTGGGCCAGACCATCCGGTAGCCACCGTCAGCCTCCGGTGTCAGCGCATTGCCGCTATCGTCCACCACCAGGTAGTCCGCACCCAGTTGCAGCGTGGACACCACATAGTACTCTACTACGGCATCAATGCCCTGCTGCGGACGTTCGCTCCAGAACTGCATCGGCACGACCAGCGTCTCACCGCGCTTCAGGTCCAGTTTGATGTCGTTGCTCTTGGTGTGCCACTGTTCGAAGCCAAAGAAATACCAGTGCTGTCGGTCTGCCTCACCCTCGTTGCCCCAGGAATCATCGTCGCAGCCGGCCAGCGCGAGGCTGGCAAAAATCACCAACATTCCATATATATACTTTTTCATATCTTTTGTTGTTTTTATGGTCATACAAATTCTTTTCCTTACCATTTGGGGTTTTGGGTGACAGCCCCCTTACTGGTACTGATTTCATAAGTGGGAATCGGATAGTAATAGTCGCGGTCGGGGTCGAAGCTGCGGGTGCTGGCCTCCTCAATGACATAGAGGTCGGCCTGGTCGGCCACTTTCTTTCCGTTGAACATACCACCTTCCGTCGTCAGGCGCGGTTGCAGGTCGGTCTTGCTGGCCGTGGTCTCGCCTTTCGTATATTTCAGGCCAATAATGGACACCGGAAGTACCTGTTCCGCCGTTTTCCAACGGATGATGTCATTGTAATGCAGCCCCTCGTCCACGAACTCCACCAGTCGCTCGCGGCGAATCTCATCCCGGAAGTCCAGTCCGTTGGCCGTGGCAAAGTCATTGGTCAGCCGGGCATTCATACCCGAACGCTGGCGCACGGCATTGACCGTGAGGTCGAGCTGTGCATCGGTGATGGAACCGTTCAGCTCATAGAGTGCCTCGGCGTAGGAGAGCAGCACCTCAGCATAGCGGATAATCATCTTGTCGACGGTGGCCTTGTTGTTCAGTTGCCATTCGTCGTACATGAATCCCTTCTTGATGGGGTAGCCGTAGCCGTGGGCATTGTTGAACGGCGTGTAGCCCCCCTTGTAGGCATCCTCGCCGTACTTGTAGCAGGTCAAGGCCAGACGGGGGTCGCGGTTCTCGAAGATGTCGTCGTAGTGTGTCTCGTTGAGGATGGCCAGAGGCGACTTCTCCCTCGGCAGGCCGTCCGTGTAGAGGAACTGGTCTATGGTGTGGCGCGTCACGGAGACGGAGTTCTCCAAGGTGCGGGAATTTTTGTGCGTGATGGTGCCGGCTTCGTTCGGGCCGTAGATTTTTACAAACACATTTTCCCGATTCTGGCGACCCTCTCCGTCGAAGAGGAACATTTTCCCATAGTCCGGGTACAGGCTGTGCTTGCCTTCCCGAATCAATTCTTCGGCCGCACTGATGCTTTTCTGCAGGTGCGCCTTCCAGTCGCTGCCCAGATTGTGGAATTTGGAGAAAGTGCCCTCGTAGAGTCCGATGCGGGTGAGCAATCCCAATGCGGCAGACTTGGAGACCCGTCCCCAGTTGGTCGCGTCGGCCACCTTGTCAATATCGGGAAGGTGCTCGAAAGCGAAGTCCAGATCCGCATAGCACTGCTGGATGACCTCCTCACGGGGCGTGCGTTCGGTATAGATGTCCGGATCGTTGACCGAACTGAACGGTTTCAGAATCAAGGGCACGTCGCCGTACTTCTTCACCAATTCGAAATACTGATAAGCACGGAAGAAGCGGGCCTCGGCAATCCATCGGTTCTTGACGGCCTCGGTCTGCGCCGAGGCTTCGATGTTCTTGACAATGTTGTTGGCCACGCCAATTCTGTTGTAAGGGTCTGTCCAGTCGCTGGATGTTGCAGGCACGGTGCGGTTGCCCGTGGAGATGCTGTTGGGCGAGGTGGAAACGATTTCGTCGGAACGGGTGTCCTGCCAGAAGCCGTCCAGGTCCACATAGAGTTTGTTGCAAGCTCCCCGGAAGTCATTCTCCGATTTCCAGAAGTTCGTATTGGCCAAGGTGGTCTCCGGCTCCCTGTCCAAGTCGCAGCCCGTCAACCCCAAGGTCACGGCTGCCATTGCTAAAAATATCTTTTTCATATTGCGTTGTCTCCTTTAGAATGTTACATTGACACCAAACGCCCACGTGCGGAAGAATGGATAATAGGTGCGGCCTACGCCGTTGCTGGATTCCGGGTCGAACACCTTCAAGAGGTCTGTGTGTTCCCAGATGTCGTTGCCCGACACATACACCCGCACGCTGTCCACATACTTCCGGATGTTAGAGAAGGTGTAGCCGAGGGTGATGTTTTTCAGACGAAGGTAAGAGGCATCCTGCACCCATTTGTCCGAGGGGCGGAAGTTGAAGTTCTCTCCACCGTTGTTGGTCTTATAGTCATACAGGCGTGGCCAGAAAGCATCCTGATTGTCCTCCGTCCAGTAGTCGCGGTGGATAGTCCAAGGCATCTGGTAGGTGGTGTAGAATGGTGCTATGGCGGCCGCGTCAATCATGATTTTCCGCTTGCCTACGCCTTGGAACATCATGGAGAAGTCGAATCCCTTCCACTGTGCCGAGAGGGTGAGTCCATAGAGATAACGTGCATTGGAGTTGCCAAGATACACCAGGTCGCCGTGGTCTTCCTTGGTGCCGGAACCGGTGCCAATCTGGTGGTCGGGTTCGCCCTGTGCCACATACTTCACGTCGCCGCCGTCCACTTTTCCGTCGTTGAAACTCTTGTAGCCGGGGTGCGCTTCCTTATAGGCCAGATACTCCTCGCGGCTGCTCCAGTAGCCGTCGGTCTTGTAGCCCCAGATGGTGTTCATCTCGTAGCCCTCCAGCAGCGAGACATTGCCTTCCGTAATGACGCTCGCCCCGTCGTATGACACCAGCTTGTTCTGGCTGTCGGAGAGATTGAATGCAATCTGGTAGCTGAAGTCCTTGATTTTGTCGCGCCAGGCGATTTCAAAGTCCCAACCCCAGGTCTTCAGCTTGCCGATGTTGACGTTCGGCACACCGATGCCGATGGTGTGGGGCAACTGCAGGGTGGACAGCATGTCGTTGTTGTATTTCCAGTAATAGTCAAACGTGGCCGTCAGGCGGTTGTTGAGGAGACCGAGGTCTACGCCGATGTTGGTGGTGGAAATGGTTTCCCACGTCTTGTCGGTGGAGGCCAGACTGCTCTGGTAGAAGGATTTCTCGCCCATGTAGGAACCGTTGTTGATGGTGGGAATGTAGTCATACATACCGAGTACGGCTCCGTTGCCGAGCTGTCCCCACGAGGCGCGGAGCTTCAGGTTGGTGAGCCATTCCAGCGACTGCATGAACCGCTCCTGATTCACGCGCCAGGCCACAGAGACCGAAGGGAATGCCTTCCATCGCTTCTCCGGAGCCAGACGGGAACTGCCGTCGTAGCGGACATTGGCCTCGAAGAGGTATTTCTCGTCGTAGTTATAGTTGAGACGGCCAAACCAGGACATCATGGCCCAAGTGCCGATACTGTCGCTCACCTTGGTGTTGGTGGCAATGGAGGAATCGTAATAGTTGAACGAGAAGAAGTCATTGGACAACAGATTGGACACCGTGCCGGTCATCTGGTCCTTACGGTAGTTCTCATAGCTCATACCGCCCAGAATGTTGAAATTGTGCTTCTTGGCGAGCGTGCGCTCGTAGTTGGCGGTGAACTCCACCAGGTCTTGCGTCGAGGTGTTCTTCTGACGGTAGTACGAGTTGGGGTCGTTCACCTTGGAGCGGACCTTGTCTGCATTCCTGTCGTACCAGATGAGCGTGCGTTTATTGTTCCAGTTGCTGTATACGCCGGCCAGACGGGAGAGATTCAGGTTCAGGTGCAGACCCTTCACCAGATTGTCCACGCGGAACGACACCTTGCCGGTATATGCCTCGTACAGCGACTTGTTTGTGCCGCCGTTCTTCATGATGTCGATGGCATTGGCCTGCAAGTCGCCGTTGTAAGGACTTTCGTTGATGTCCTCTTCCGGATTGTAGATGGGCTGACGGCCACGGGTGGAATACAACAGGCTGAGCACGTTTCCCGCACCGTAGGAAGATTGGGACACTTCGGTAGACTGGTATCTGATCAAGGTGCCGATGGAGAAGTATTTGTTGAGCTTCGCATTCATCTTGGCATTCAGACTCCAGCGGTCGTTGCTGTCCGGGCCGTAACGGAGCAGGCCGTCCTTGGTGTAGTACTTGGCCGACAACATATAGTTCACCGTCTTGGTGCCGCCGGAAACGGACACGGTGTGGTTCTGCTGGGTCGTATAGTCACGGGTGCCTTCATCCACCCAGTTGGTGGCCTCAAAAAGGTCCCAACGGCCATTGCTGTTGTTCGGACGGTAGTTGAAATTGGGATTGCCGACCCAACCGGACTGTTCCTCGTTCCATTCCACCTTGCCGCCATTGTTCAGGCGGCCGATGTTGATCATGTTCTGCTCTTCCCACGCCGGCAGCCGTTCCGGCATATTGCCGGGAGTGTTGAAAGCGAAATAGCCGTTGTAGGTCACCTTCGCCTTCCCTTCCGTACCGTTCTTCGTCGTCACCAGGACGACACCCGCAGCGGCGCGGGCACCGTAGATGGTGCAGGCCGCAGCGTCCTTCAACACGGAGATGGAGGCGATGTCGTCGGCATTGACCAAGGCCAGATCGCCCTCCACACCGTCAATCAGGACCAGCGCGGAAGTGCTGTTGACCGACGAGAAGCCGCGGATGCGCATACCCGAGGTCTCGCTGCCGGGCTGACCGCTGGAGCGCAGGATGGTCACGCCGGGCATCTGTCCCTGCAGGGCCGAGATGGCGTCGGTGGCGGGCTGTGCCGCCAACTTGGCTCCGTCGATGGCAGAGACAGAACCGGAGAGATTCACCTTCTTCTGGGAGCCGTAGCCGACCACCACCACTTCACTGATGCTCTCGGCGTTCTCCTCCAGCTTCACGGTGGAAGGCAACGCATCGGCCTTGAAGCCGCGGGCCTTGTAGCCCAGATAGGAGAAGGACACCGTCGCCCCTCCCGTGACCTGCAGCGTGTAGTTGCCGTCCAGGTCGGTGACCGTGCCTCGGCTGCTGCCTTGTTCCTTCACCGTCACTCCGACCAGCGGTTCGCCTGTCGCGGCATCCACCACCTTACCCTTGACCGTTGACAGATGGCCTTGCGCCGACACGGACACGGCCACGAATAGCAGCAATGCCACGGACAACAGTCTGCGGAAAATGTTTCCAAATCTTAATTTGTTCATGGTTCGTAATAAATTTATGTTTGTACTTATATTTATGCGATGCTTTCATCGCCAACCGCTTGCAAAGTTAGCCAAAAAATCCGTATGCTGCCAACAAACATACTACATCACGATTACTTTACCCCGATGCAAGCGCTACATCAGCACTTTCTCACACGCACTATCCTTATACTTATTATCAACAAGTTACGCATAAATCAGCCTACATCATTTTTTTCGGGTTTTCCTTTACGCTATTGCACTTTTTTCCGTACCTTTGCAGGGTCAATCCCTAAAGAGAAACCCATGATGACTAAAACGATCACCACTCTCGTGGCTTTGTTATGGACTGCGACCGCGCAGGCACAGATGTTCTGGCAGCGTCCGTTCGTCAACTACAACCGTTACGAATACAAGGCGGCCAACCAGAACTGGATGATTGCCCAACACGAGAACGGTTGGATGTATTTTGCCAACAACAAAGGCTTGCTGGAGTTTGACGGCGTGTACTGGAATCTCTACCCCATCGCCCATCAGGCCAAGATGCGATCCATCAAGATGGGCAAAGACGGGAAAATCTATGCCGGCGGACTCAAGGAGTTCGGCTTCTTCACGCCCAACCGGTACGGCAAGCTGGACTACCACAGCCTTTCCAAGGAGCTGGACGCGCGCGCCGTCTCCAACATCTGGAACATCCACCTCGTCGGCAACACCGTGTACTATCAGGGCGACCACAGCTTTTTCTGCTACGACCAGCAACGCCTCCGCACCATGAACTGCAACGGTGCCGCCTTCTCGGTAGTCATCGACGGCCGCCTGTACGTCAGCAACCTCCAAGGACTGTCGTACCTGAAAGACCGGAAGTTTGTCCATGTGCCCCACTCGGAATTTCTACGCACGGCAGGCATCATCGCCCTCCTGCCCTACCAAGACCAGTTGATGATTGTCACCGGCCGACAGGGGCTTATCCTCTTTGACGGGCAGCGGTTCAGCAGGCCGTTTCCGGCCATCGACCGCTATCTGCAACGGTACACCGTTTCCTGCGCCGCCATAGACGGCTCCAGCCTGGCCTTGGGAACGACGGACACGGGGCTGCTGGTGGCCGACCTGGAACGGCGGCGCATCGAGGTCATCAGCATCGAGAACGGCATGCAGAACAAGTCGCTGCTCTCCATGACGTTCGACCGGGACCATAACCTCTGGCTGGGACTGGACAACGGCATCGGCTACGTCTCGCTGAACAGCCCCCTGTTCTTCCTCAACAGCCGTTCCACCTCCATCGGGGCAGGCTACTGCTCGGCAGGATACGCCGGCAGGCTCTATCTCGGCACCAACCAGGGCGTGTACGTCTCGGCTGCACCGCTGGCCGCAGACACGCCGGTGACACCGACGGCCATCCCGGACCTGGGGGGACAGGTGCACTGCCTGTACCAGCACGACGGCAAGCTCTTCTGTGGAGGGCGGAAATTCTTCGCCATGATTGACGGGCAGGAAATCCACCGCTACGACGAACGGGGCGTGTGGCACGTGCAGGCCATCAGTCCCGATGCCGACATCATGATTGTCGGCACCTACTGGGGACTGGAGACGATGCGGAAGACCGGTGGCCGCTGGCAGGTGGCCAACAGGATTGAGGGCTGCAACCTGTCCGCCAAAAATATGTACGTGGAGCCGGAGTCGGGCAATGTGTGGATTGCCAACAGGAGCGACGGACTGTGGCGGGTGACTTTGGACACCAAGTTCACCAAGGTGCTCCGACAGAAATGCTACAACACGCCGCAGATGCCCGTGGGCGACAATGTCTACGTCACCAGAATCGGCAACGACGTGGTCTTCGCCTCCCGGCAAGGGCTCTTCCGGTATAATGCCGACAAGGATGCCGTAGAACCGGACCGCCGTCTGGAGAATCGCCTCGACGGACACCGCGCCTACACCTACATCCGGCAGGACCGCTTCGGCAGAATTTGGTACGTCACCAACGGCATACTGAAAAGGGCAGGCAACCGGAAGGGGACGAAGAGCACTTACTTCTGCGACAACATGATAGAGGACTTCGAGGACCTCTATGCCTTCAACCACCGGCAGACCCTCATCGGCACAGAGGACGGCTTTGTCCTCATCGACAGGACCCGGCAGCAGACGGACACCGCCAGCCTCACCCTGCAAATCCGGAAATGCTACGTCACCAACGGCAGGGACTCCCTCATCTACGGCAGAAGCATCGGGCGCAACGACACGCCCGTCACCATCCGCTACCGCGACAACTCCGTCCGCATCGCATACGCCTGCAACAACTACGACCCGACGCGGACGGCCATGTACGCCTACCGCCTCAAGGGCTTCGAGGACCAGTGGAGCGACTACACCACCAACACCGTCAAGGAATACACCAATCTGCCGGAGGGCGACTACACCTTCGAGGTCCGGGTGCGCGACGGTGACGGGAAAACGCCCGTCTCCGCTTCCCTGTCGTTCGAGATTCTGCCGCCCTGGTACCGCACCTGGTGGGCTTACGTCCTCTACGCCGCCCTCCTCGTCGGGGTCGGTGGCTACGGCTGGCACCGGTACAAGGTGGGGCGGGAACGCCTCATACGCCTGAAGGACGCGGAGATGACCCGGCAGAAGAACGTGCTGGAGCGCGACATTGACCGGAAAAACCGGCAAATCGGCCAACTGGAGGAGGAGAAGCTGCGCAACGAACTGAACTACAAGTCGGACGAACTGACGAAGACCACGCTCAACGTGGTGCGCAAAAACGAAATACTGCAGAAAATCCGCAAGGAGGCGGAGGGCCTCTCCCGCACCGTCAACGACGGCAATCTGGTCTCCATCCGCCGGGGGATGCTCCGTCTGATAGCCCAGATTGACACGAACATCGAGCACGACAGCGACCTCGACAACTTCCAGAGTGCTTTCGATGCCGTCCACGACGACTTCTTCAAGAAGCTGGACACCCGGTTTCCCCAGCTCTCGTTCAAGGACAAGATGCTCTGCGCCTACATCAAGATGAACCTCATGTCGAAGGAGATTGCCCCGTTGCTCAACATCTCGGTAAGGGGAGTCGAGATCAGCCGTTACCGTCTGCGCAAAAAGCTGGACTTGGACGAAAAGGCCAACCTCGCGGAATATCTACAGAAAATCTGATGGCGAAGAAATTGGGGTTATATCGCATTTTCCTCGTCGGTCATGGGTTTGTGGTGTGCGTTGAAGCGATTGACCGGACTTCCTGCTCCGTCAGGCCGGACAGTTCGGCTATCATCTGAATGTCCAAGCCACGCTGCAACATCGCCTTCGCAATGCTTCGTGCCTTCTGGTTTTCGCCTTCCGCGCGGCCTTTCTCCAGTCCTTCTTCCAGTCCTTGCTTCAGACCTTTCTTCAACCCTTTCTTCATGCCCTCTGCACGTCCCTCTGCACGTCCTTCCGCGCGTCCTTCCGCGCGACCTTCCTGAAAGCTGTCGGACAGCAGGGTCTTCTCCACGCGC